>JAPULD010000162.1 GCA_027295365.1 Planctomycetota bacterium | reverse complement strand
GATGAGTCCTCGATATCCGAGAACAATCGAGTCTTCAGCAATCAGAAGCTGGAGATCGAATCGCAGCTGCGGGACATCACATCACGAATTTCGCAATTCATCATCGAGCATGGCATCACTGCGGATAATCCTCGCGATTTCCCCGAGGCTCAGACTCTTGCCGGCGTCATGACCACCATCAACAAGACACGCGAGGCTTACAGTATCCAGCAATCGATCTACGCCCAACTGCAGTTGAAACTGCAGGGCACTATGGAGCCGTCCCACGAGGACAAACGGATCGCTGAACTCGATCCCCGAATCATCAACATGAACTATCGGGTCGATGAGAGACGCACGAAGCAGCGAGAATTGAATCGTATCTACACCCCGGATCATCCCGAAGTGGTCAAGATCGAGCAGGAAGTTCTGTCCGCGGAGGAGGAACGTGACATGGCTTTGGATGAGATCATTCAACAGAACCTGCTGGCTTTGCAAAAGACGACGTCGGATGACATCGAAAATCTGGGCACCTTGCTCGACCAATACGAGGAAGATGCTGAAGACATGAGCAAGCGACTGCAGGAGTTGACGGCGGACCACACCGAATATCAAGCCCTCGAGACAGAGCGCCGACAGCTTGAGGAAGAACGTCATAGCAAGGTGAAGTTGATCGGCGAACTGACGCTGATGCGCCTTCGCGCGGATGCCAAGCGAGTGCGCGTCGCTCAGGCGGCCATCCCACCCCGAGAATTGTCGTTCCCGAAACCTGAATACATGCTGCCTCTGGGGGTGTTGCTTGTGTTGGGATCGACCCTCGGATGGATATTCTTCCGTGAATTGACCGATCGACGCATCAAGAGCGCCAGCGATCTGAGCATCATTCCGGGAGTCAGCATCCTGGGCAGCATTCCCGATCTTGAGGATGATCCCACCAGGACAAAAACCGCGGAACTTGTTGTGCGGAATCACCCGGCAAGCGTCATGGCGGAGACGTATCGGCAGGCGTGTACCGCCATGTGTCGGACAGTTGAACAGAATGGCTATCAGAGCTTAGTGTTCTTCAGCGCCCTGCCCAACGCCGGGAATACGACTTCGATCACGAATTTTGCCTGTGTACTGTCTGCGATGGGAAAAAAAGTATGTGTCATTGATGCTGATTTTCGCCGCCCCCGACTGGCCAAGGCGTTCGGACTTGATCCCGATCATCTCGGGCTGGGAGATCTTCTGGCGGAAAAAGCTGAATTGAATGATGTCGTCCAGAAATCCGACGGCATTGATGTGATTGCCGCAGGGACGCCATCGGAGCGTGTGATTGAACGACTGGTAACCTCGCGGTTGTCGAAACTCCTGGCCGAACTTCGTGATCGATACGACCTCATCCTGTTCGATTCACCGCCCGCGGTCGTCGCCGGTGATGCTCTGTCCGTGGCCAATCATGTGGATGCCACCGTGATGGTGGTCAGAGCCAATCGAGAGCAACGAGGCTTGGTCGCCCGATTGATCGGCCAATTCAACAGTAGTCCCAGCAAGCTAATCGGCATAGTACTCAATCGCCCGCTCAGTTCTGCCGGTGGTTATTACAAGAAGAATTACGCTGTCATGGCGAAGTATAGTCTGAACAAGACTGACTGAATGTTCATTCAATCCCTGCAGAAGGGTGGCGTCAGGCAGCAAATGATGCGTAATCAACCGGTGCTCCAGAGATTGAGGCGCCGGTTTCTTGATGAACAGGCATTTTCCTTGTCTCAGGCCACCCGACTTGATTCCGCCTCTCTTATAGTGCTTGCTTGTTGCATCGACGTCACAGACGATGCTGTCGAAGTCATACCCATTTTTCAGAAGACGTGATGATTCATGAATTCTACGGACCAACACAGAACGACTCTTGTCACTGGGGGGGCAGGCTTTATCGGCTCCCATCTCGTGGAGCGTCTCCTGAAGCGAGGCGATCATGTGGAAGTGGTCGATAATCTTTCGACTGGAAGCCTTGCCAATCTCAGCGGACTCGATGACACTCGCCTGACTTTTCGCGAAGGATCGGTTTCCGAGATCTTGCCGACGCTGGATCCCCAGTCCTACCAGGAAATCTACCACCTCGCCGCGGCGGTGGGGGTTCGCCTCGTCATTGAGCGTCCCATACACACCATCGAGACGAACGTGCATGAAACGAGCGTGGTACTTGAGTTCGCCTCACAGCATTCGACCCCGATGCTCCTGGCATCGACGTCGGAAGTCTATGGCAAATCAACCAAGACACCATTCATGGAGGACGACGACGTCGTGTATGGACCGACGATCTTCAATCGATGGTCGTATGCAATGTCCAAGGCGATCGACGAACACCTGGCCCTCGCCTATTACGCCGAGCACGATTTA
The DNA here is from genome assembly GCA_027295365.1 of Planctomycetota bacterium. Classification (GTDB taxonomy): domain Bacteria; phylum Planctomycetota; class Phycisphaerae; order Phycisphaerales; family SM1A02; genus JADFSH01. The sequence continues at coordinate 10,324 of JAPULD010000162.1, read as the reverse complement.
CCGGTCGTGGTGGTCCGATTCTTCAACACCGTCGGGCCCCGTCAGGTTGGTGAATACGGCATGGTCTTGCCACGTTTCGTCTCCGCCGCCCTGAAGAACGAGACCAAACCCGTCTATGGGGATGGAAGGCAGACGCGTTGCTTCTGCGATGTGCGCGATGTGGTGAAGACATTGCCTGATATGCCCTCCAACGTTCAATGTCATGGTCGGGTCTTCAATTTGGGACGCGATTCATCCATCAGCATCCTCGAACTCGCCACGTTGGTCCGGGATACGCTTCACAGCGAATCCGCCATTGAATTGATTTCCTACGAGAAGGCATTTGGTGAGGGTTTCGACGATCTTCGTGATCGACGTCCCGACTTGACCCGGATTCAGGAAGCCACGGGTTTCGATCCACGTATTGAGCTTGTTCAGACCATTCGCGATCTTGCCGAGCATCTCAAAGCTCACGCGGCAACTCTGGAGACCAGTGGGTGAGTGTTCTGATGCTGGCGCAGACCGATGGACTGGCTGCGGAATCCTCGCTGGCCTCGGCCCAGTCCATGTCAAGTCTGTTGGCGGCGTATTGGCCATTACTGCCCGCGGCGTTTGTGGTGAGTCTTCTGGCGACGCCCTTGGTTCGTTCGCTGGCCTTTCGCATCGACGCGATTGATCGACCGGATATCGCCCGCAAGGAACACAAGAAACCCGTCGCCTACATGGGTGGTCTGGCGGTGTTTGCCGGTCTCATTGTCGCGATCTCTCTCAGTTACGTTCTGGCTCCCGACGTTCCAGCGAATTTTGTCAGTGTTCCGCTGGCCATCATCATTGGCATGGTTGCGGTCACCTTCACGGGACTCGCCGACGACCTCTGGGGCTGGGATCCCCGTCTCAAGATCGCCGGTCAACTCGTCGCGGCGGCGGCGTTGGCCGTTGAGGAAGTCGGAACGAAGGTCGCCGCCGGCATCATCGTGCCCATCGCTCAAATGTTCGACGAGTCGCTGAACGCGGCGGGTCTCGTCTTTCAGATGTCCACCCCGATGGGTGTCGTGTCTTTTGATCTGGTGTACTGGGTGGGAATTGCAATCATCGCCATCTTCGTGCTCGGGGGATGCAATTCGGCAAACTTGATCGACGGTCTTGACGGTTTGCTCTCGGGAGTGACCGCGATCATCGCGATCGGTCTCCTCGTCATCAGCTTGCTCATGGTGACCACTGGCGCTATTGAGAGCGTTGCAAATCCCGAAGCCGAATCGCTGGCCGGGGCGAGAATCGTCATCTGCCTGGCCGTGGCGGGAGCGGTGCTCGGCTTCCTGCCTTACAACTTCAATCCCGCCACGATCTTCCTTGGCGATTGCGGCAGCCTCTTGCTGGGCTACTGCTCAATCGTCGTCATCCTCATGCTGGGTGACGAAGGCAAGACGCATCTTGTCGTGTGCGGGTTGATCGTCTTTTCGATCCCGATCGTCGACACCGTGTTTGCAATCGTACGTCGTAAGCTCTCAGGGGTCTCGATGTCCAGTGCCGACAATCAGCACCTTCACCACAAGCTGTTGAGGCATTTTGGATCCGTGAAAAAAGCAGTGCTCTCCCTCTACGGAATGGGAATCGGTTTCGCGGTGTTCGGGGCCGGACTGGCCTGGCTGGTCCTGGAAACCAGCTATCGAGTCCGGCATCTCTATGTCGTGTCATTGTTGTTTTATATCGGCATGATCCTGGTGGCTTTCTGGCTATCCCGCCGTCAACCTGCGATGGCGAAGAAGAATGAGTCTCCTGCGAACGAGGGCACGAAGAGCGGTTCAACCAGCTCGTAGGATGGCTTCGAGGCCGACTTGATTTCCGGAGTCATCAATGCACAATCAATCGTCATGATGGCGACTTCACGAACACGAGTGCTCTTCGTCTGCATGGGGAACATCTGCCGCAGCCCCCTGGCTGAGGGCGTCTTCCTGCACAAGATCAACCAAAGGGGAATTGCAGATCGTTTCCTGGTGGACTCGTGCGGCACCGGGGGATGGCACGCGGGTGAGCGACCGGATCATCGGGTACTTGACCTCGCCAAGCAAAGGGGGATTCGCCTTCCCAGCCGCGCGAGGCAGATCCGGGATGACGACTTCACCAATTTTGATCACTTGCTCTGCATGGATGAGGACAACCTCGCTCTCCTGATCCAACAAGGTGGTTCGAATTCAAAGATCAGATTGCTACTCGACTTTGATCCACAAACCCAGGTTCGTGAAGTGCCTGATCCTTACTATGGTGGTGAAGATGGCTTCGAGGAGATCTACCATCTGATCGACTCGGCGACGGAAGCTCTTCTAGTGGAATTGATGCAGGGGCGGAAATGAATCGGGATGTGTTGCCACAGGCCCTGGTCGAAGCGGGGATCGATTCTGAGATCAAGGCTACCCAGGATCTCACTGGAGGCTGCATTCATCAGGTCCGACGGATAATGCTTGTCGACGGGAGCTCGGTGGTCGTCAAGTTCAATACGGCAAGCAAACAGCTCGTGTTTGATGAAGAGATGCGAGGGTTGCGTGCGCTGGCCGCGACGAACACCGTCATTGTGCCAGAGCCGCTCTATGCAGGCGTGCTAGGGGACGTCGCCATGCTTCTCATGACCTACATTCTCGAATCCCCGGCCACCGATGATGCATGGCGAAGCTTTGGCATGGATCTGGCTGCCCTGCATGGACGCGATGTCGGAACCCGGTATGGATTCGATCAAGACAACCACATTGGCGCGACCCAGCAGGTGAACACGTGGTGCGACGACTGGGTTGAGTTCATGGCACAGCATCGGCTGGGATTTCAAATTGAACTTGCCACGAAGTCAGGCCTGCTCTATGAGCATGAAGTCAGTCGTATCGAGCTTGTCGTGAATCGCCTTGACCAATGGCTGCCCCGAAAACCCAGGCCATCGCTCTTGCATGGTGATCTCTGGTCAGGCAATGCGCTGCCGACCTTGGACCAGGATGGAGCAGCGCGGATCGCCATCATCGATCCCGCGATCTCCATCGGCGATGGATGGGCGGACATCGCCATGATGAAACTGTTTGGCGGATTCCCGGCGTCATGTCTCGAGACCTATGCATCACGCAACGATGATCAGGAGAATCTAGAATCACGCCTGATGGCGTACCAACTATACCACGTACTGAATCACGTCAACCTCTTCGGACGAGGGTACGTCAGTCAGGCGATGGGGTTGGTCGATCGCTTGCTTGGCTGATGTTGATCATTGCTTGACGAGGCGGCTGAAGAAGCCACGCTTTGTCGATCCGGCCAGGGCATCCCGAACGGGATCGGACAGGATGTACTGGCAGAACTGCGTCGAGGCCTGTTGCAATTCGGTGATCGACGAGTCGAATTGGCCATGGGCGGTTTCGAGTTGCTCGCCCACATCCTCACGTTGCTCGATCATCTCTGCGTAATTGTCCGCCCCGACCGCTTCGGCTTCGTCGACCCACTGATTGGCCTGGACGTAGGCGGTTTCCAGCGTATGGACGTTCTTGCGGACCGTGGCGAGTTGCTGCAGCAGTCGCATCACATGCTGAGCGGTCGTACTGAGTTTTTCCAAGTAAGGAAAGACTTCGTGCATTTTCTGCCGCAGCTCCGCGAGTTGGGACTTGTACGATTTGGATTCATCCTTGAGGGCCACCAGTTGTTCCATGGCGTTGTTGAGCTTTTCGGTCTTGGCCTGGAGTTCCTTCTCGGCTGTGCCCAACTGCTTGCGAAGGTCATCCCCCTGGGACTCATGTCTCTTGATTCGTTCGTCGTACTCAGCGCGTTGATGCTCGAATGACTTGAGTTGCTCCAGAGCCTCTTCGGTATGCCGGGCAAGCTTCGATTCGAGTTCATCCGCCCGGGCCTGCTCCTTTTCAGCCGAATCATGGGCGGTGTTCAATTCGCTCCGGACGGAATCGACATCGCTTTCATGAATCGCATGAAGTGTTTCAACCTCACTTCGCGATGCCTCGAGCTGCTCGTCCCGGTCCTGGAGTGATTGATTCGCTTGTTCGAGTTCGTCGACCTTGTCCTGCAACGCAGTGTGAGCCAGGTCAAGGTTGTGATTCGCCTCATCGAGTTGTGCTTGCTGAGCATCCAACTGCATCTGAAGCGTGGTGACCTGCTCACGCAATTCCTCTGATTTCTTATCAGAGGTTCGCTCGATACGATCGGCCGGGGCGATTGAAACCACACCGGTGGACTCGTTCTCGTGCTCGTTGCGGGTCGAGTCAGATTCCTCAGAGAGAATCTCCAGATCAAAATCGTGGTCCGACCCATCATCTCGCGGTGCGTTTGCATCGCAATAGATGATCTCGAAGATGCCCAGACCGACGATGTCGCCATCATGGAGTATTGATTCGTCGATGGATTTGCCGTTGACGGTGGTCCCGTGCCTTGAATCAAGATCTCGAACCGTCGGCTTGCCCTCGATGTTCTCGATCACGCAATGGTGACGACTGACCGAGGGATGGGGCAGGCACATATCGTTCTTCATCGATCGTCCGATGGTCAGCGGGCCATCGGGGAGCGATTGCTTGCCTACCTTTTCCATTTTATTGATACGGAGTATCGCCACGCGCAAGTTTCCTGAGCAGTTGAAGTTGCGAGGGGGGGTTCGTGCACTGGTCTCGAATCACCATTCCAGCCGACGAACCGGTCCCGGTCAAGCCTCAATTGAGGGCTTGGACGCCTCGACGTTCTGATCCCGTCGGCTTCCGATATAAATCTCATATTTCAGCAAACGACAATCGATTCCGCCATTGAGGAAGGGAATGCGGCGGCTGGCCTTCAGCCCGATTTTCTTGGCCAGATCCAGATTGCCCGTGAATAGGCATCCCGTGTATCCCTGGCATCTGGTCTTGAAGAAATCCCCGATACGTCCATACGTGTGTTCCAACCCCTTGACGTCACCCAGCCTCAGTCCATATTCAGGGTTGAGGATGACCACACCACCTTCATCACAGGTCGGTATGGGCGAAGTGGTGAAATCACAGACGTGAAATTCGATCAGTCGTTCCACGCCCGCGGTTGTTGCGTTCTTCCGTGCCGCCTCGATCGCACGTTCGTCAACGTCCGAGGCGATGATGGGGGCCGGGGTGGCGTGTTTCTTCGCTTTTTTCTGTAGGTCGCGTCGCAACGTTTTCCACGCATCAAGGTCAACGCCCTTGATATGGTTCAGGCCAAAATTGGCCCGCAAGAGACCGGGGGCGCGACCCGTGGCGATCAAGGCCGCTTCGATGGCAAGGGTGCCGCTGCCGCACATCGGCGCCACGAGCGGCTTCGTGCCGTCATAGCCCGAAGCCAGGAGTACCGCCGCGGCCAGGGTTTCCTGCATGGGTGCATTCAGGGGGATGCGTCGATACCCACGATCGGCCAGCTTCGAGCCCGAAGTGTTGAAATAGATCCTGGCGTGATTGTCTTTCCAGTACAGCGTGACCACGACACCATTGCGATCGGGACCCGAGTCGGGACGTCGTCCTGCCCTTGAGTTGATGCGATCCACGATCGCATCCTTGACCTTCAAGCTGGGGAACATGGAGTTGTTGACGCTGGGGGTATCGACCCGCGAGGTGACGGTTAAATACTCGTCAACGTCGATCCACTCTTCCCAGGGGAGCTTCATGACCTGCTGATACAGCTGGTCGCCATCTCGACAGGGGAATTCATCCAGGAAATAGAGAACCTCGAAAGCCGTGAAGAGACCTAGATTCAGTCGCATGCAATCAAGCATCGTGCCCTTGAGGGTCACGCTGGTGCGATGCACCGTCTCGGGCTGATAGCCGAGCCGAGCAAGGTCCTGCACAAGCCAGTCGATGAGGCCTTTGGCACAGGTGATGAGAATGGTGGTTTCACGATCGAGCGTCACGATGAGCGATACTATGGAGCCTGTTGCCATGAAGGAAACCCCACCTGATCATCCGCGTACGATCCTCACCCCCATGCGGTTGGTCATTGGGTTCGCCATGGGACTGCTTGTCACCCTGATCTACAGCGGAATTCTGTTTGGCGTCGCGGGGCGTCTGGATCTACCCACCTACTGGGCCTACATCGCCATCTCGGGGGTGCTGTGCATCGTGGGATTCACCGGGATCGATCCGGGTCTTCTCCGAGAGCGAATACGACCCGGCCAGGGAGGCAAGGACCAGATCATGATCCCCTTCGCCAAGCTGGCCCTGACGGCACATCTAGTCGTCTCCGCCCTTGATGTGGGACGGTACCATTTTTCGGACACCATCCCGTTGGCGTTGGAAATCACCGGTCTGGTTCTCTTTACGCTTGGCCTGGCCCTGACCGTTTATTGCCTCGTGTACAACAAGTTTTTTTCCAGTGTGGTCCGCATCCAGGAAGATCGAGGGCACACGCTTGTCTCGACCGGGCCCTATGCCATCGTTCGCCACCCGGGCTACACCGGCATGATCACCTTCATGATCGGAAGTTGTCTTGCCCTGGGTTCGTGGTGGGGCGGCTTGCCGGCCATCATGTTCATCGCCCTGATCTTGAGGCGATTGCGTATCGAGGATCGTTTTTTGAAGACCGAATTGGAAGGCTACGAAGCGTACATGCAGCGCGTACGGTCTCGATTGGTGCCTTGTATCTGGTGATTCCAGATCGCAGGTCAAAAAAAAAGAGCCCGATCGGGCTCGTTTGAAAATCGATGCAGCGCGGCAATTGGTCAGCCGTTGGCTTTCGTGAAGTCGCGCATGAATTGGGCCAGGACTTCGCAGCCCTGCCTCGGGAAGGCGTTGTAGATGCTGGCCCTCAGTCCGCCCGCGGAACGATGGCCCTTCAGACCCGACATGTCATTGTCCAATGCTTCCTGGACGAACTTGGCATCGAGGTCGGCGTTGGGCGACTTGAAACTCACGTTCATCAGCGATCGGCATTCGGGTTTGGAGACGCAACTGTAAAAACCATTCGAGGTGTCGATCGCATCGTATAACAAGGCGGATTTCTCAATGTTCCGCGTGTTCAGCGTGTCGATCCCGCCTTGGTTGAGGAGCCACTTGAAAACCTGCCCGATCACGTAGATGCCGAACGTGGGGGGCGTGTTGAGGCTCGAGCCTTTCGCGGCGTGCTGCCGGTAGTCGAACATGGAGGGCAAGCCTGCAGCCCCGGTCTCCATGAAGTCCTTGCGGATGATGATCAAGGCGGTGCCCGCGGGGCCGAGGTTCTTCTGGGCCCCGGCGTAGATCATCGCATGGGCATTGATGTCCAAGGGGCGGCTGAAGATGTCCGAACTCATGTCCGCGATCAGCGGTGCGTCGGATGAGGGCAGGGTCTTGTACTGCGTGCCGAAGATGGTGTTGTTCGAGCAGTAATGCAGGTACGCCGCGCCGTCGGTGAGGGACAGTTCCTCCTGGGTGGGCACATGATCGAAATCGCAGTCCTTGCCTTCGAAGGCGACGTTGACCGAGCCCAGATTCTTCGCTTCCTTGATGGCCTTGGTGGTCCAGACCCCGGTGTTCAAGTAGTCGGCGGTCTTCCCTGAAGGCAGGAAATTCATAGGGATCGTGGCGAACTGCGTGGTTGCGCCGCCTTGAAGGAACAGCACCGCATAATCGTCGGAGATGTTCGCTAAGGTCCGGCAGTCGGCTTCGGCCTCCTCGATCACACGAATGAATTCCTTGCCTCGATGGCTGTGCTCCATGATGCCGATCCCCGAGCCGAAGATGGACAGGATGTCTTCCCGGGCCTGGAGCAGGACCGATTCGGGCAACGTGGCCGGCCCGGCGGAAAAGTTGAAGATACGCTTTGGCATCGCGGTGGGAGAAGCGGGGGAGGTGGTCGTGGCCATAGTCATTATGGGTCTCGCGAGAAAGGAAGGAATTGGAAACAAATGTTCAGATCAGTGGGCCGGCATGTTCGCCAGCGTCACGCTGAGCACGTGATCATTCGTGTTGATGGTGTTGAGGATCTCGTCGGCCGGGACATCATCGAGCTGGATGCGGGCACATGCTGCCTTCGCGCCGTCATAGATGACGTTTTCCATCTCCTCGACATTGATCCCCGCCTGGCCCAGTGTGTAGAAGACATGAGCAAGCACGCCCGGCTGGTTGAGGTGACGCACCGTGAGCAATGACGTGGCGGGAGTCGAGGCGGCACGGTTGACGCAGTTGGGTACGTGACCCGAGCTGGTGTATTCCTCGATGATGCGGACGGTCTCCGCGGCGATCGCGTTCTGGGCCTGCTCCGTCGAGGCGCCGTTGTGATGCGTGCCGATCACGTTCGCTTCGTTGATGATGGAATCCTTGAATGCCTGGTCAGATGGCGTGGGCTGATTCGCGTAGACATCGAGCCCGACCCTCAGGTTGCGCTCCTGGATCGCCTTGGCCAGCGCATCCTGATCCACCACACTGCCTCGACTGGTGTTGATCAGGTAGGCCCCTTCCTTGATCGAATTGCAAACCTGCTCGTTGATGAGGTGCTTCGTGTCGGGAGTCGCCGCGACATTGACCGAGATCACATCGCACATCTTCACGAGGTTGATGATGCTCGAGCAATAGCCCAGTCCCAGATCATCGGCCCGCTCTTCGTTCAGGCTACGCGACCAGGCCACGACACGCATGCCGAACGCCTTGCCTCGCTTGGCGATCTCGAGCCCGATTCGACCCAGGCCAATGACGCCCAGTGTGCGGCCGTACAGACCCTTGGCATCCTTGGCGTAGCCTTTCTTGTTCCAGATGCCTTGGCGAAGATCGTGTGTCGCATCTGGAATACGTCGATCGCAACCCAGGATGAGGCCCCAGGCGAGTTCGGCAACCGCGATGGCGTTCTTGCCGGGGCAATTCGCCACAAAGATGCCCCGGGAGGATGCCGCTTCGATGTTGATGTTGTCGTACCCCGCCCCAGCCCGGATGACCAGACTCAGGGCGTCCGCCGCCTCGAAGACGGGTTCCGGCACTTTCGTCGAACGGACGATGAGCACATCGGGGTCATGCTCCTTCATGGCGTCCGGGAGGTTGTCGGCGTTCAGGTCGGGCAGGCTCTGAATCTGACATCCCAAGGCTTCAAGCCCCGTCATACCGCTCTTCTCGAATTTATCCGCGATCAGTACCTTCAGCGAGGAGGAAGACTCTGCGTCAGGGGTAGACGCGACGGTATCGGCGTTGGTGGTAGTGGTACTCATGGTTCATGTATTTTATCGCTCTGAGGCGTGGCGTACACCGGGCTGGCCAAGAACTCTCAATCCAGGGCATGAACGAAGAGCCCGCTCCGGAGCTTTGGCTCAAACCAGGTTGATTTGGGAGGCATGACCAGATCCGCATCTGAGACATCAAGAAGCTGGTCTATCGATGTCGGGAACATGGAAATGGCGACCATACCACGTCCTGAATCGATCCGATTCTTCAGTTCATCCGTTCCCCGAGATCCACCGACGAAATCGATCCGCTTGTCGGTGCGAGGATCGCCAATGTTGAATATGGGCTCCAAAACCCGTTTTTGCAGGATCTGAACATCAAGGGATTCGATGGGGTCACTCGCGTCGATCGAACCCGGATCAATCTCAAGGCGATACCATGCACCATCCAGATAGAGACAAAAGACACCTGCTTTATCCGGGGTAGGTTCATCAGTTTCAGTCAAGGTACCGACCCCCTGCAGAAGCTCCTTCACCTGCTCGACGTTCCGATCGCCCAGATCCTTGATCACACGGTTGTACGCAAGAATCGTGAGTTCATCTGCCGGGAAGAGCACCGTCAAGAACCAGTTGTATTCCTCATCGCCCTGGTGATTCGGGTTGGCGCCACGTTTTTCAGCGCCAGCGCGAGCCGCGGCGGCTGATCGGTGGTGACCATCGGCGACATATGCCATGTCAACCTTGGCGAAGGCATCCACGTACTTTTGAGGATCGTGGACGACCCAGATGGTATGCGTGACGCCATCGGGGGCGTTGAAGTGATAGAGAGGGCGATCATTCATATCCCCGACGATCAGTTCCGCGATCTCCTCGCGATTCCGATACGTGAGAAAGACCGGTCCCGGATTCGCATTGAGCGTGAGCATGTGCCGCGTGCGATCGTCCTCCTTGTCGGGGCGGGTCTTTTCGTGCTTCTTGATGACGTTGTTGAGGTAGTCGTCGATATGACAACAGCAGACGATGCCGACCTGGGGTCGGTGGTTCATCACCTGGCGGTACAAATACATCTTGGGCTCGTCTTCCTGGATCAGGGTGCCATCGCCGAGGAGTCGATCCAGGTTCTCCTTCGCCTTGGCATAGACCGCGTCGTCGTAGGGATTGATGTCATCGGGCAGATCGATCTCGGGTCGGATCACGTGCAGGAAACTCTGGGGATTGTTCGCAGCAAGCTCGCGGGCTTCGGCCGTGTTCACC
>JAPULD010000161.1 GCA_027295365.1 Planctomycetota bacterium | reverse complement strand
ACTTGACCCCTGCGTTTTCGATCGTGTGCCATGGGCAGGTTCCTCCTGCCCGTGTCTTCATGACCTCAGAAAAACCACGGGCAAACCCGTTGAAGCAACGGCCCTGCCCATGGCACGCAACGCTACGAAGCCGTGAAAACTACTCTACGCTCGGCGCAGGACCAACACCGTGTCGAGTCGCTCGCCATCGAACGGGATCGTCTTGGCGATGTCGTGGTAGAAGTCGTACGTCGCCACATGCTCAAGCCGGGGCACTGACTTGAGCAGCGATTTCATCTGCCTGATGCCATAAGTTCGAAACGTCCAGTGCGTCTCGTAACGCTTTTGCGTCTCGCCCTCATTGACGATGAGCCTGGCCCGGACCAATTCCCGCCTCATCTTCGGATCGGCGGGCCAGCCCTGGATGTTGCAGACAACCTCCACGTCATCCCTTTTGGACACCCAACGCTCGTGATTCTTGTGTCGATCCTCGTAGTCGGTGAGATGAATCCCCAACACATAGACGCCCCCCGGAGCAAGGGCGTCGGCAATGCCATTGAGATGCGAACGAGCCTCGTCTTCGCTGAGCAGATACTTGAATGAACAGACGAGGCAATGGGCGAGGTCGAATCGTCCTGCACCCGGGACCACAAAATCCGCCATGTCGGCAACGCACAATCGCCCCTTCAGACCCTGCTCATGCAGTCTTTTCTTTGCAAACCCGAGCATGGGTTCGCTGAGATCAAATCCCGTGACCGTGAACCCCCTTCGGGCCATCGCCGCGAGCAGGCGACCCGAGCCGCACGCCGGTTCGAGCACGCGTTTGCCGGACGTCCCCCCATGCCGAGCGAGGATGTCACAGAGGAATTCCGGTTCCAGCGATGTCTCCTCGTCGAAGACAATGTCGTAATAAAGGGGCGTCTTGTACCAGTTGAACGGTTCAAACGTGGGCATCGCCACACGCTAGCAACTTCCTGACCTGGTTCACGCCAGTACCGATTGAATCGACCGAATTGAAAATGAGAACCTCTTCGTATACCAGATCGAGCGCATATCGAATAGTGGCAAGATTGATCATGGGTGCTGATCGAAGAAGTCCCGGAGAATCTCTGCCGCAGCCAGGGCATCGCGAATCTGCTTCTTCTGCCTATGGGTGCGCCCCGACTGAGCCATCTGCTGATCCGCGGCATAACTCGTCAGCCGCTCATCCTGGAAATGGATGGGCAGATCGATTCTGGCATTCAGGTCATTGGCGAAATCCCGAGCGATCCTGGCCCGATCGCCTTCACTGCCATCCATGTGCAGAGGCATACCCAGCACCAAGGCCTGGCTGTCGTGTTCGTTGATGGTGTCGAGCATCGCCTCGACAAGGGCCGGGCCACGAGAAATTTCCAGCACCCCCGCGGGGGTGACGATTTTCAATACATCATCCCCCACGGCCAAGCCGGTGCGTTTGTCGCCAAGATCAATGCAGAGATAGCGCATGAATGAATGAGCGTATTGGATCGAGTCGTTGTTACTGCAACGACTCATCCGCCTTCGCCGCGAGTTCCTTGACGCGCTGGTCCTGATCCCGGGGGCAGACCATCGTCACGTTTTTCGTATGCACGATGATCAGGTCGTCGCACCCCAGCGTCGCGATCGTGTGCTCCGGATCATCGGACACTGTCAGGATATTTCGGGAATCAAGGTGCAGGGTCTTGGTGTTCGAGGCGTTTTCGTGCCCATCGTGGGGAAGGGTCTCCCCGAAACTGGGCCAACTGCCGATGTCCATCCACCAGATGCCCATCGTCACGGTGCAGACGCTGATCGCCTCATCACGACACGCAGGTTCCATGACCGCGTAATCAACACTGATCTTTGGCAACCTGGGGTAGATCCTGGCCATGACCTGGGCCTGCTGCTCAGTCCCCCAGGCGTCGGCAATTTCCATCAGCCCCTCATACGCACGAGGCTTGAATCGTTTCAAGGCGTCGATGAACGTCGAGGCTGCGAACACGAACAGGCCACTGTTCCAGCCAAAATTCCCCGCGGCAACGTACTGCTTGGCGGTGGGCAAGTCGGGTTTCTCGACGAACCGCTTGGCGTGATAGGCTCCATGCGTGTCCGGGATCGCTTCCCCCCGTTCGACATAACCATACGCGGTGGAGGGTTCGGTGGGCTGAATCGAAAACGTCACGAAACGGCTCGGGTCATCTTCAACCAGCGAGAGTCCCAGATCCAGCTTGCGTTGGAATTCATCCAGGGGCTCGATGATGTGGTCCGAAGAGAGCACTGCGAAGATCGCCTCTGGATCCTTCTTGCTCAGGGCGATGGCGGTCAGGCCGATCGCATTGAGCGTATCCCGACCCACCGGTTCACCCAGGATCTGGGCATCGCCAAACTGAGGCAGGCTGTCGCGGATGATGTCGCGATATTCCTCCAGCGCGCACACATAGCGCCGCTCGGGAGGAACGACGCCTTCCAATCGCTCCGCGGCGAGTTGCAGGAGTGACTTGCCACCCACCATGGGGAGCAGTTGCTTGGGCTTGTCCTTGCGGCTCATGGGCCAGAGACGCGTTCCCACGCCTCCCGCCATGATCATTGCGTACCGGTGTGATGTTTCAGCCATGGTTCATCCGAGAAGGCAAAAAGATGTAGTCGAGACGGGACCAGCCGCCCCGTTCTTCGTCTGCAGAGTCATTGAAGTGTACCTCCGAATGATCAAACGAGGGCTTTGAGCTGAAACGCCCCGGCCACGAGATCATCCGCGGAATCGATCGATCCATCTGCTTCGAGGGCCCGATCGACCAGTTGCCTGGCCTGCAGCCTGGGCTCACCCAGTTGGACCAGAATCGCGACTGCATCGTTGATCAGGCTCAGGCGGCCCCCATCGGAGGTGGAATCCTGATTGGACGGACTGGATGCTTTGCCATCACCCGGAAGAGGCTTGAGTTCGATGAATCGATCCACCTTGCCATACAGCTCGGCGATGATCGTCTCGGCGGTTCGCTTGCCAATTTCGGGCAAGGAGACGAGCAAGCCATGATCTTTGGCTGAGATGGCCTCTGCAATCGACCCGAAAGGTAGCTGCAATGCCTTGAGGGCCTTTTTCGCCCCCAATCCTTTGACGGTCGTGAACAGCTCGAAGAACTGCCTCGCCTCCAGTGACGCGAAACCGATGAGTCGAGGAATGAATGACGATCCCTGACCCTGTCCTTCAAGATATTGAAGCGTATGGAATT
>JAPULD010000160.1 GCA_027295365.1 Planctomycetota bacterium | reverse complement strand
GGTGGCGATGCGTTCCTGTTCCTCGATCTTGCGGGACTTCTGGGCTCGACCGAACTTGACCTTGTCGCGGGCCTCTTCGAGGTCGGACAGCTCGACGTAGTCCTTGTTGGACATGGTGGCGATGATGGCGGCTTCGTTGACGAGTGCGGCAAGGTCGGCGCCGGAGAACATGGGGGTGCCGCGGGCGACGCTTTCGTGGTCGACTTGGGGGGCGAGATTGATGACTCGGGCGTGGACGGCGAGGATCTGCTTGCGGCCGTGGATGTCGGGGTGGGGGACGACGACCTGTCGGTCGAAGCGGCCCGGGCGGGTGAGCGCGGGGTCGAGGACGTCGGAGCGGTTTGTGGCGGCGATGACGATGACCTGGTCGTTGGCCTCGAAGCCGTCCATTTCGACGAGGATGGCGTTGAGGGTCTGCTCGCGTTCGTCATGGCCACCCGTGGTGAAGCCCTGGCCACGACGACGACCCACGGCGTCGATTTCGTCGAGGAAGATGATGCAAGGCGAATTCTCCTTCGCCTGCTTGAACAAATCCCGCACCCGTGATGCGCCAACGCCGACAAACATCTCAACAAAGTCGCTGCCGGAGATTGAGAAGAACGGGACGTCGGCCTCGCCGGCGATGGCCTTCGCGAGCAGCGTCTTGCCGCACCCGGGGGGGCCGATCAACAGGACGCCTCTCGGGATGCGTCCGCCCAGGCGTTGGAATCGCTTGGGGTTCTTCAGGAACTCGACGATCTCCTCCAACTCTTCCTTGGGCTCATCAATCCCCGCGACGTCGCCAAACGACACGTTGACGGAGTCCTTGGTCGAAATCTTGTGTCGCGACTTGCCGAAGTTGCCGAGCATGCCGCCCGGGCCTCCTCCCGCGCCGCGCATCGACCGGGCGATAAAGAACCAGATGATCAGGATGATCAGCAGGAACGGCAGGAACGAAAACAACAATTGCACCCAGATGCTTGGCCTCGTGTTGGCATTGTGGTCAACTCCCAGAGCCTCGAGTTCCTTGAGATAGAAATCACGATTGGCCCCGTCGATCTGAAAATAGATCTTTGTCGGCTCACCATTGGCTTGCGGGTATCCCGGTTCACCGGGATTGATCATCGCCGTGATCCTGGATTCCTCCAGCGTGACGATATTGTCCTTGACCTTCCCGGCTTCGGGATCGATCTGCATCTTGAATTGTCCCCAGCTCTCGATCGCCTTGCCTCCGGATGAGCGGTTCAAGGTGATGAACAGCATGATCATGATGCTCAACAGCAGCACCCATGTCATCAGGCCCCGGCCCATCTTCACGGGTGGGGGTGGCTTGGGCGTTCCCTTGCCGCCATCCTTCGAATCGCCTTGATCCTTCCCGGGATCCTGGTTCTCTCCCAGAGGGGAGTCTGATTTATTGCGTTCATCTGCCATGATGTATGTGTATCCGAGCCGATCCGGACATCGGCCTCCTGATTCTGTTCCTTCGTCCGTTCAACCTGTCAGGCTTACCAATCGGCCTGCAATTCGTTCACGATATCCCGTGCCAATTGTTGTACGGCCGAGAACCTTCCCAGTTCGATCGGCTCACCGGTCGGCTGGGAAGGTACAAAAAGCCCGAAACCGGCGAAATTTCGCCTCACAATCATAGCCCGTCCGGTCCTCAAGTCCTTCCACTCGAAATCAATGGTCACCTGGAGCACTGATTCCTCGCTGAGCCCGGTTTGCTGCGATTTTGACAGCTGATCAAGCTCAACCTTGACGATTTTCCCGCTTAACATCGTGTCCGCCCGGGATTCCGAGGCCATCCGGTAGGGGGTCCTCGCCTCAATCTCCTTCACCAGGGCATCCGTGAGGTCGTATTCCATGTTCCGGAAGTAGGTTTCGTTCTCGAAAATCGGCACGAACACCGTCGAAAAATTCGTCGGGAACACCGACATCGCCGCATACCCCTGGGTCGGATCGCTCGTGCAACCCGATGGCCCCGACAACAGGCCCATGATCAGGCTCAGCCCCACGACCAATGGCATAACCATGGGCATGACCAAACTTCGATGACCGATCATCAATCTCATGGATTCCCCTCCGGACCTGCTTCGGAGGTCGAATCATCCGAATCGGGAGGGCCATTCAGCAGCCCCTCGTAATCCGGCGCATCGTCCAATTGATATGGGCTCAATCGAGGCAGGATATTGGGCATCAATCGCAACGCCTCGGCCGTGGCCACCGAGTTTGGATACGTGAGGATCAGCTTGCGGATGGTGATCTCCGCGGACACCGGGTTCCTGCGTCGCAAGTACCACTGCGCCGTGGTCAGCATCTTCTTCGCATCCGATTCGTCAATCCGAACCAACCACGCATCGGCCCCGGCCCGCTGAGCCGCGGAGGGCTCGAGAACCTGATACTGGTGCAACAGGGCCCGCGCCTCGTACAAGCCTGACGCGTCGAATTCAGGACCCTTGAAGGAGGCCAGATGGGCGGAGATCAGCCTTCGCCTCGCCTTGCTGATGTGATCGGAACGAGGGTAGTTCTCGATGAACAACTCGTAGGACTCCACCGCCAGGCTCATCCGCTTGCGGCTGAAGTAGAAGTCCGACAACTTGATGCCCGCCTCCTCGGCCAGGTGACTTCCGGGCAGTCGCTCCTGGACGCGGATCATCAACTCCTGGGCCTCATCGTCGGCATTCACGATCCGCATGCCCCACAGCTTCCGCTTGAGACCACCCGCATAGAGGGTGGCGACCTCCAACTCTCGTTCCAGGGCCTTCACGAAAACTTCGCTGCCGGGGTAGGACCTCGCGATGAATTCGTAATCGAACAGCGATTCGTAGTAGTCACCACGATCCCGGAAGGAGTCCCCCCTTAAAAGATAGGCCTCTGGTTCCATCGGATGGCCCCGATGCCGCTCCAGCCAGACGTTGGCAAAGTTTTCGGCTCGCTTGGGATCCCCCTCGGCCAACAGCTTGCGGATCTGGGCCAACTGCCCCTCGGGCGTGCCCGGGTCGATCTGTCCCGAGGCTACCCAGTCATCGGAATCCGAAAGCGTCATCCGCTCCTGGGCCAGGGCGGAAGTGGGGGTGCCGGCCATGACGAGCAAGTACGCAAAGGTGACCAGGGTTGGCAGATGGGATCGTGGAGCCATACGAGGGATGATAATCCCCCCGAACCGATGTCTCAACGCCCCCCAGAATGGGCGACAGCCCCCTGAATGGCCGATCAGTCCCTCGGATTGTCCTCCGTAATCACTTGCTTGCCCTCGATAATGGTGATCAAGCTCCTATCCCGTAGGGTCCGCTGTGCGGACCATGATGAGCTTTCATACCCAGCCGTAGTGTCCGCTGTGTGGACCATGATGAGCGACCAACCCCAAGCGTTTATGGACCTCTGGCTGATCGTATCGCTTCTTTATAAAACGAGCCGCGACCGTAAGGGAGCGATTTGAGGACCACACACGGGAAGGGAGGAGCTAGGAGTAAATGGATAAACGTACTTTTCCAGTTTCTTCCGCCTGTCCAACAAAGGTTCCTGACACCTTTTCTTCACCCTGACACCTTTTCTTCACTAAAGAGCATATCCGTCCCGTTTTCATTCCGTTGTCGTCGGTGTGGGTGTAGCGTAGCGAGTTACCGGATCACTTTCATCGGCACGCGAAGTTCGTTCTGCTCATCGATCCGCACCACAAATGTGTCCACGGTCTCGCCGACCCGCTCTGTGTTCGTCGATGTTATCAGTGTGATGCGTAACACGCCGCGCCACCATGACGATGACTCGTCGCCTTCGTCGAAACGCTCCCATCCTCCGAAGTCGAATCCCAGGTCGAGTCGATCCTCCCAGAAGGGATCGAGCGGTTGGATGTCGGGTAGGGGCGTTCGGGCGCGGAGCGTGAGAATGCCCGGCTCGGTGTCGGAAACGGTGATCGAGCCTTCCTTGGCGGTCAGTTCCAGCACCACGCATCCGTAGGCGAAGAGATCAAGTTTAATCGGGTCGTGGTTGCCCTTGAAGATGATGTTGATGTGTTCGTGTTTCTGGCCTGACTGCATCAGGACCATGGAGGTTTCGAGACGAAGCTCGGCGTCGGGCTCGAGCGTCATGGAATTGACGGTCGGGGTGACGCAGCCGCAGGAGGTTGAGATCTTCTCGATCTTGAGCGGGCGGCCGGAGATGTTGGTCAGGGTGAACGTGTGCTCGATGGCCATGCCCGAGCGGGTGTAGGCCACGATGCCGAAGTCCTGCACCCGCGCACCGCTGAGTAGCGGGGTCGTCTCGTCCTCGCCACACCCGACGAGTCCGACGACAAGGGCCAGCA
>JAPULD010000016.1 GCA_027295365.1 Planctomycetota bacterium | reverse complement strand
CGCAGACGCCTGACCCGCCGTACTTCGCCGTGATCTTCACCGCGAAGAATTCAGGGCGTGAATCCGAGGCATACGCCATCATGGCGGATCGAATGTTCGAATTGGCCCGTGCGCAGCCGGGATTTTTGGGGGTGGAAACCGTCCACGATGCAGAAGGCCAGGGCATCACGGTGTCGTATTGGGAGAGTCTTGAGGCAATCAAGGCCTGGAAGGGGCAGGACGAGCATCTCATTGCCCAGAAGAATGGGCGTGAGAGGTGGTACGACGCGTTTCAACTCCGGATTTCACGAGTTGAGCAGGCCTATGGCATGGGCGAAGCATGAGACTTCCGAGGTGTGAAAATGCTGACACTGTGAGTTGCCCCTCGCGGCTTTTTGGCTACCCTTACCCTTGTCGGCGGATCATGACCTCGCCGACATGATGTACCAACCTTGGGGCCATAGCTCAGTTGGGAGAGCGCCTGCATGGCATGCAGGAGGTCGTCGGTTCAAGCCCGTCTGGCTCCACTTCGCAAGACCCCGCATCGACCGGCGTAAAGCCGCGTGAATGCGGGGTTTTCGTTTGCGCTGATGTTGCTCCGACCACCTTGCTTCGACGCGCCGAATTGTCCCCATTCGCACTGATTCGTGCATCAATCCGTGTCACTTTCCGTGACACCTGTAGGCCATCGGTTCCAGTGGCTCGGGCTGTTTCGGCTTCCCGATCAGGTCGCTCAATACTTCGGATCGCTCCGGCCAGATCAGCTAACTCAAGATCGGTGTAATGGCGGTCAGTGGTCCGGATGCTCGTGTGCCGCATCAGCCGCTTGAGATGCAATGGCTTCGTGCCAGCCTGAGCCAGTCGAGTCGCAAAGCTGCCTCGCAGGGCATGGAAGTCCACAATACGCCCCCTGGCGTCTGGGACGGGTTCGATTCGATCCTGTTGGCGTATCTTCTTCTCGTGGCCCTGTTTGTCCTTCACGATCTTCTCACGACGTATTCTCTTCACTTCCTGGACCCCGGCATCGGCAAGGTCCAGGTAGAACGTTCGGATCGTGGGCATAGTCTTGAAAAGCGATTGGTGTCCATCAGCATCTCTTGGACGAATGGAGCGGAGTGCGGCGATGGCGTCGGAGTGTAGCGGCAAGATCGCTTCATCACCCGTCTTGGCGGTTTCAGCCCTGACCCTGATCGATCGTCCCTCGAAGTCCACATCTCGCCATTCAAGCTTGGCCAGTTCGGATCGACGGAGCCCCGTCCACATCGCCAGCGAATACACGGCATGACGCGAGGCATAGCCCCGATCGGCCAACTCGACATCGCGTCTGGAGGCAACCAGAAGCAATCGAACGAGTTCCTTCGGATTCATGGAGCGTCGAATCCGCCTGCGATCCTTCGCTTCATTGCGAACCGGGACGGTCTTGGGATTGATGTCGTGCCCAGTATGACGATCGATTCCAACACACCAGTTGAGCAACGCTACCACGGCAGCACGGGCGGCGTTGACAGTGCGGGCAGACTTGCCAGCCTCATCGAGTTTCGCAAGGTGGCGATTGAGATTGTCGGCATCCGCATCATCAAGTGAGATGATCTCGCATTCGGCGAAGAATGCTTCAATGTTCGTCCGCTTGGCCTCGACCCAGTCGTTGTCCTGTCGTTTTCGATCACGACACCATTGCAAGTAAGCATCAAGATGGTCGCTGGCCGAATGGCTCGATGAGTTGAGGATCTTGGCTTCTCGCTTGGATACGAGCCCCGTCTTGATCCTTGCCGATGAGTCCTCCAGTTTCCTGGCGAGTTGCTCGGCGGTTCGTTTGTCCGTGGTCTTGGAGGACTGTTGCCGTTCCTGCCCGGTGTGGTCGATCCATCGGACCTGCCAATACCTTGATCGAGATGTCTTTATTACTCGTGCCATTGATTCACCTGCTCTTCCTCAAGTTTGACAATGTCTTCCACTGATCTTCTCCAGGCACTTGAATTTCCCACCATTTCCAACCATTCGTAGGATAATCGGTGACATGGCTGGCGGCGTCGGATGGACTCAGATAAGTCTTACCATTCCAGACGATCCCATCTTCAGTCACCTTGGCCGATTGCATCTTGCCATGGTGTTTCGCACGCAGCATTGAGCCAACCGGAATCGCACCTCCACGACATTGAAAGTATTCTGGTTCCTCACTGGAAACCCCCTTGTTCGTTGGGAGTTTCATAATCCGTCGAAGCACATTGTTTATCGTGTCATCCTCGTCTTTTCGACGGACGGTCAATGCCTGCCATACCGCGAAGTCCACATCGATTTGCATACTGAAGATCTCCATTATTGACTTTAGAGTACTAATAATACTTTATAGTTTTCTGTTGTCAAGTCATGGCTCGCTCCCATTGTTGCCTTTGTTGCCCTCATCCAGAGAGGGGGCAACTATGGCATCTATGGGGCATGTATGGACGTTTGGGAGTGACCAGATCCATTGACCGCCTTTCCCGAACCCACTTCGCCGTGGTTTCCCTCCAAGAGACTTGAGGGCTCGCCTGGCGACCTTGTCGGAGAAACCGGCCTCCTTTGCCTCATCGAGAACGTCCTTCCCAGGAATCTCCCCATCCGCCAAGAGGTCTAGAAGGAACGACTTCGCATCTAGCCGATCTTCACCATCCCCTTGCGATGCCGACATCGCCTCATCGGCGGAGATCTCCACCGGGTCTGGTTCCCATGCCACAGCCGGCGCGCCACCTTGATCGATCAATTCGATTGTGTAGGCCAATCCCGTCATGTCTGAGGCGAGATTGTTCTTGACGGGAAGGAACAGTCGCCTCCGTTCGTCATCCTTGTCTTTGGTGACAATCCACGCGGCTCGTGCTGCAGCCACGAATCCAATGCTACCGCATGCCCTGTAGATCGCTTGTCCACCCGAGTTCTTGTTCAGGTGATGGATACATACGACGGCAACCCGATGGCGACTCGCCAGTGCGCCAAGCGGTGTGAGGATGCCTCGCAATTCGGCCATCTTGTGGGAATCCACCCGGCCCAGATATGCGGAGATCGGATCGATTATCACGAGGCGACAATCAGGCGTCTGCAAGATCGATGCCTCTAGGGCAGTCAAATCTGTCGCAAGGCAGAATGAATCTTCAACTGCCTCTTCCGATTTTGTGCCAAGTCGCTTCACGGAGGAGATCGCACAGATTCGAGCAACATCCGCACCCGCGGCATCAAGGCGTGGACGAATCGTATCGCCCAGATCGTCCTCTGCACTGAGCAGCACAATGCCACCGACCTGATTTAAGGCGTCTCGATCATCTGGCCAGGACGTGCCGCTTGAGATTCGTGCCGCCATGTCGAGCGTCAGGAAACTCTTGCCAAGACCTGGATCACCCGCGATGAGTGTCACCTTGCCCAAGGCAATCCGTCCGGGCCAGAGCCATTGCACCTCTTCCGGTTCCACATCGGCAAGGTTGACGATGATCGGTTGGACAGACGCCTTAGTCTTCTGCTCGTCTTTGATGACCTTGTCAAAGACGACGGGTTGAGTAATTCCAGCCAGATCCTCGATCTCGGTGCGAATCGCCAGATCGTCCTTGCCTTCCAATCGCCGCTCAGCGTTGAACTCGAAGATGTCACCACCTTCGGGCAGGTCGGGAAGGTCCACGATCTTGATCATCATCTCTGGGTCCAGCTCGCTCAGGATCTCGATCACCTGGTCCGCATACTTCCGACCACTCCTATCAGCATCGGGCAGGATCACGATGTCCTTGCCTGAAAGGACCGTCCAATCTGAGAGGTGGGCACTACCTGATCCCTGACTCGAAGTGGTAGCCGTCAATCCCAGGGCCGCTGCAGCATCTGCCGCCTTCTCGCCTTCACAGACGTAGATGGTCGAAGCCTCGTTCAGCATGAGGAGCCCATACAAGGGGCGAGGCTTGGGCATTCCGCCTTTGATCCAACCTTCACCAGTCCAGGACACGGGACGGATTTCCTTGCCGTCCGCTTTATCCCAGCGAAGTACGAATCCGACCGGCTCGCCCTCTGCGTTGAAATAGGCCCAGGAATTTGACTGAGGGCCATACGAACGCTCGTAGTCCTCGATTGCCTCGTCGGCAGTATTGAAGATAGGTGATGGCTTCGGCGCGGAGCGAGGTTTTGTAGCGTGACTGTTGAATTCGTGCTTAAAGAGATCCGCCTGTTCGATTCCGAGCGCGGAACAAATTGCCTCGGATGTACATCCCGCATGACAGTGGACCAGCACCCGTCCATCGTCGCCCTCGTTGATTGAGAGGCTGGGGGTCCGGTCATCATGGGCCGGGCAGCAGGCTGTCCAGCCCTTGCCGTTGGGCTTCACCTTTTCCAGTTTCGACTTCACCGCTTCGATTGGCCTCATGGCTTCACCCCCTTTGCCTGCTGAGCGAGGTAATCGCGGAGCAAGTCAGTGGGATACAAAACCGCGCGGCCAATACGGACGTGGGGGATCTCGCCGCAATTGGTCTTTGACCAGAGGAGCCGCTCACCGATGCCCAAAGCCTTTGCGGCCTGCTTGGGCCGGAGGGCAAGACATGGGACAGAGTCATCATTTAATGATTGTGCGAGAGGGTCAGGGGGGTAATGCGCTCGTTTAGTCATTTTCGCCCCCTTCCCGCCGGGCATCGATCGCGTTCAGTTCATGGCGGATCAGGGCGATCGCCTCGCGGTCGTAGAGCCGCAACCTGCCAGCCCGGGCCGAAGGATTGATGTGGTCCCTCGTCTGTAGGATGTACAGCACACGATGGAGAGGAACATCCAGATTTGTCGCCAGTACGCCCGGTGTTCTGAGTCTTGCAATGGGTTTTTCAGTCATCCTTGACACCTACCTTTCTGGGCTCATTGGCCCTGTGTAGGTAGGCATCGCATTCGTGCGAACGGCTATGAATCAGCTATTTTGGACTAATCAGGGGACATATTGCGTTCGCGAACGACTGCGAATTCATGCAGTCAATAGACGACCGCGACGAGAAATGGGCAAGAAGAATGTGCCCTCCCCAACTTGACCTAGCCTGTGACATACTCGAAACACACGAGTTCGATATCGTCGCGGCTGAGAGTTGGCCCTGCGCCTTCACGATCATCATCCTTACCGAACTCTTCAGCCAAATGCTGGAGCCCTTCGAGCAACACCTCGTCTTCTTTGTCATTGGTGTGTTGTTTCTGCAGTTCCTTGAGCGAGTTAAGGACGCCGCGTCCGACCGGTTGTTCAAGAAACGGTCGGACGGCCTTTGCTATCTGGCGATCAACAGTACCCCGCCGCATCATGTCCTTGATGGTCTCGTCCAGTGCCCGCTGCACCCGATCCGGCTCTCCACCGGCTGAAGCTCGATCTGCAGTGCTCATATCCTCGCCGATGATCTGCTCGATGACCTTCTCCTGGAGCAAGAAGACATCCTGATCGCCGATGTGTCGAGACTCGTCGCGGTTGCAAGCGATAATCTGAGCCACGCGGAAACGATTGTCGGTGATTGCGCCGGAATGGGCGTCGATGAACCGCCAAAGATGTCGTACATGAGCGCTTCCACCCTTTGCGAGCTGGCGTCTAACGCGGAAGTGAAAGAAGATCCCGTCGAATCCGTCCGTCCGTTTTCCGGAGTGGATTCCGTCCGGCAGATCGACCACCTCCTCTGCCCCCTCCCGGCTCAGCATCTCACGCAGTTCCTTAATCAGCATTTCAGGGCCGGCCAATTCCGCCCGGGCTTCCTCGTCGTCAATGACGGTCCCGTCTTCGTCTCGAATTCGTCGCAACGTATTAAACGTCCGGGGATGCACTACCTCACCGAGTACACTGGCGTCCAGGAAACCCATCTCGTCGATTTGCGCGATGCGATTCGAGAGCCGCTCAACCAGGCCCAGCAGATCCTCAAGTTCTCGCTCGGGGAACATGTTGTGGATTGTCACCACGTCGTGTGGACTCTTCAGTCGATCGATGCGACCATTCCGCTGCACAAGGCGGACCGGGTTCCAAGTCAGGTCATAGTTGATGAGCATGCCGCAATCCTGAAGGTTTTGACCCTCACTGAGCACATCAGTGGTGATCAGGATGTCGATCGGCTCGACTCGACCGGGATCGAGTCCGCTGGCGACTGGCGCAAACGCCCCCAATATTACAGACCGCTCTTCAGGATGGTTGCCGCTATCGACTCGGCGTATCTCAGGGTTTCCTGCCGCCTGTCTCCAGGCACGACTATCGTCTCCGGTTAGTTCGCGATGCAGATACCTCACGGTGTCCTTGAAAGAACTGAAGATGATGACCTTTTGCCCGGCGAGTTCCTTCGAGAGCAGGTTCCGGAGTCGGTCGATTTTGCTGTCGCTCGCGCGGAGTGGCTCGGACGCATCCAGCAGGCTCACAAGAGCAGTGATATCGCGTTCAATATCCTGTTTGAGGTGTCGGAGATCGTACTGATTGAGATCGACGGTCTCCAGCGTCGAAAGGAATTCTGTCACTTTCTCTTTCTGATCGAGACGGTCGGCAAGATCGTCGGCTCCTATTTCATCTTCCGCCTCCAGGCCTGCAAGCCGTAGCGACTTCCAAAAAGCCTTGCTGGGGACGATCTTCCCGGACAGAAGGAAGTCAAGGTATGCCTGCTCGAACACGACCGCTCGTTTCAGGCTCAGGCGGAACGCCTCGATGCTGCTTTCAAGTCGCTTGAGAAACCGCGTCTTAAAGATTCCAACCAGACCCTTCTCGCGGCCGCGCTCCAATTCATCGACTTGGTATTCCGGTTTCCTGTATGTCTCTAGCGCGTACGGTGCAAGCGAAAGGGATTCGATTTTCGAGGCGATCTCGCGATATAAACTCCGCCCGCCGCCGATTGTCGAGGCCATATCGTATTCCACGGTTCGCAATCGGCGCTCGGGGAACTTCACCGGCTCGCCATTGATCGTCGCATTGGGGAAAACCGCACGAATGTAGGGCCGCGTGTTGCGAACCACGAACTCCTCAAGCAGGTTGAAGAGCACGTCGCCGGGCGCGGATCCTTCCTGCCTCGCCATCCGCCGAGCCGCCTTGAAATATCGGTTCAGGTCGCCGATGCCGGCCGCTCGGAAGTACGCCGGGTCATTCTGCGTGAAGAGCTTGATCTGGTTGAACAGGTCGAAGAGATCGTTGTTGATCGGCGTGGCGGTGA
>JAPULD010000159.1 GCA_027295365.1 Planctomycetota bacterium | reverse complement strand
GACGTCGGCGGAGATGCCCAACTCGTCTTTGACGGCTATGGCATGCCTGACGCGGACGGGGCCATCATCATCGGCCACGGATCGAGGCGACTGGCGATCGTCATCGATGAGCTGACTGGGGAGATCACGATCGAGGAGGCGACGACAGCGCTCCAGACCGAACTTTCAGTCAAAGGCGTGGCGGTGGACATCGATTGAGGACGAGGTGCAACATGAACCATCCGAATTCCATTCCGGTTCGCGTCAAGAGCAGTGCCCCTCGCCAGAGGCCAGGTTTCACACTGGTCGAACTGACGGTGAGTCTGGTCATCACGTCCACCCTGATGGTCGCCATCGGCGCCTCGATCGTCGTCGCCTCGCACGCGATTCCCAACGGCAAGGAAACCACGGCGGCGACGCTCAACGTCAGCAAGGCGATCGATCGCATGGTCGAGGAATTGCAGTACGCCCGGGTGATTGTCGAGAAATCCTCGAGCGTGATTGAATTCACCGTTCCGGATCGCAGCGGAAACAGTATCGACGAGACGATCCGGTATGAATGGCTGGGAATGCCAGGCGATCCGCTCACGCGGCAATACAACGGCGGTCCGCTCCTCACGATCATCGAGCGCGTCAAGTCCCTTGATCTGGGGTACATCACCGGGACCTATTCGAAACAAATGCCATCTCAGATCAGCAGCGAGACCCTCCTGAGCAGCCACGTCGCGGCAGGAGGTACAGTCACAAACGACATCAATTCGACTTGGTCGATGGGCCAGTATTTCACCATCGACGTAGTGCCGGTCGAGGCGACGGACTGGGCCGTCACAAGGATCCTCGTGTACGCCGAGATCCAAGGTCCCGACAAGGGTGTGACCAGCGTGGAGCTTCGATTGCCTGACGATGGCAACATGCCCGTCAGTGCCCAACTCGATCAGCAGGAAATGCGGGAATCCAACCTGACGGCGAGTGCACAATGGTATGAATGCCAGTTCACGAACGTGAACGGCCTACCGACGAATACCGGTCTTTGTATCGTTCTCATGTGGGTCAGCGACGCCAACTCGGCGACCATCCATTTCGACGAGAACGCCGGTTCGGGATTGCTTTCAACCAGCGATGGTGGTTTGAACTGGAATCTGGATGCCCAGAAGTCTCTGAACTACTATGCGTACGGCACGTTCACGACACCGGGTGCGATCGTCGACGCCTATGCCCTGTATCGGGTGGACATCGAATTGATCAGTGGTGACACGACCGATTTCACCATTCATGCTTCGGCGAAGATGCTCAATCTGCCGGAGGTATCGACACCATGATGAAGCGAGAATTCAATCAACGTTCGACCATGAGTCGTTCCGGCTTCACCCTCATCGAGTCGGTGATGTCGATCATCATCGTGAGCGTCATGTTCGTCGCCGCGATGTCCATGACGGCCAGTTCGCGCGTGAACCAGAAGTTGACGGCCGACCACAACCAGGGTCTCCTCCTGGCGGACATGTTGATGACGGAAATATTGCAGGAGATCTACATCGATCCCCAAGCCACGAACACGCTCGCGACGGAATTGGATGAATTGACCACGACTCGAGCGACGTGGAATGATGTGGATGATTACAACGGGTGGTCGGCTTCTCCTCCCCAGAACAAGGATGGTACGGATCTTCCAGGTCTGGCAGGCTGGGAGCGAATCGTGACGATTTCCTACGTGAATCCGAATAATCTCACGATAAAAACGAGCGGCGCCAATACCGGAGTCAAGCTGATCGAAGTCACCATCAAGAAGAATGGACGCAAGATCACGACTCTGAGCACGATCCGCACCGGGCCAAAGGACCACGTGGTCGAAGACGTGAATCCAATCCTCATCGACGATCAGACGGGACGCATCGTCCAAGTGCAGCAGGCTTTGTTGAATTGAACACGCCCGGAGTCATCATGAATAATCCACGACAACTCAATCGACATCACCGGCGGGGTGGCGTGTATCTCCTCATTCTGGGTTCGACCATGCTCGTGACCATCATCGGGATCACTTCGATGATGGCGGTTCAGATCCAGCATCGAACCGCCGTCAACACCGAGGACCAGCTCAAGGCCAGGCTCTGCGCCCAGGCCGGGATCGAGATGGCCGCATACTGGCTTGAAAATGATTCGGATTGGCGAACCACGCGCGTCAACGGGTATTGGGTCAATGGGTATGACGTCGGGGATGGCAAGTTCACGTTGAAGATCACCGATCCGGTCGATGCCGACTTGGCCGATTCAAATTCTGATTCGATCCTTGTGTACAGCAAAGGCACACGAGGCGATGCGCGGCACATTCTGGAAGTGACGATGGATGCCCACTCATCGGTGGTATTGCCGCCGATCGAGGCGCTCGGTTTCACGTTGCTGACAGGGGCTGATTTGTCCATCCAGAACGGAGGCACACTGACCGCGTACGGAGCTCCGGTCTCGACCAACGCACAGTTCAGCAACAGTGGAACGCTCATCGGCGATGTCGAGGCCGCCAGCAATGCAGGCAGCGGCACAGTCACCGGCACCACGACCATCCCCGCGCCGGCCAAGACGCTGCCTGATACGGCGATCTTCGACCAATACGTCGCCAAGGCGACGATGCTGACGTACACGACGCTCATGGACAATGATGTGATCGCCCCCGGTTTCAACAGCTACAGCGCAGGGCTCAATTCTGATGGGCTGTACTACATCAACACCGGGGGTAGTGATCTTGTCATTCAGGACAGCCGTCTTCATGGAACGCTGCTGGTAGATACAGGAGGGGGCATGGTCCGTGTCTTGGACACGACGCTCCTCCAGAATTCCGTGGCTCGGTATCCCGTGCTCATGGTGAAGGGCCATCTTCGATTCGAATACGAATCCGGTGAGGGCGGGCTCGATGAATCGTCGGGTACGAATGTCAACTACAATCCCGTGGGGGCGCCATATCTCGGGATCACGGATTCGGATCTAGACGATTCCTATCCGAGCCAGATCGATGGACTGGTCTGGTGCACCGGCAACATGACGGTCGTTTCAGAATCGTCCCAGGTCAACGGGGCGATCATCTGCAATGGATCATTCGTGTTGTCCAGTTCGCTCACGATCAACCACCTCCCCGAATTGATGGAATCGCCACCTGAAGGTTTCACGCAAAGCCCTCAAGATCAGATCACCATGCAGTTCGTCCGTGGGACCTGGCGACAGATGGTAGATTGAGCTTTTTGATGACAATATCAAGGGTTTTCAGAATTCTGATCAAAAATGAGAAAAAGCGGCGCAGTCTCTTATCGGATTGACATAGTTTACAGTGGTGAAGAGTGAAGACGAATTCAGTCGATTCCTTTTCGGATGAAATCATCGTCGGATCCCGAAGTTGCCATTGTGAAGGGGGCCACTCGGTTGATCTCTCTCGCTTGAAAGATCATCACCGGCCTCAACGCTTGGATCGTCGTGCCATGACAAATCTTCAAACACCTTTGGAACTTGAATCCGTCGCCGACGAAGAGAGCTCCGCCTCGATACTGATCACGCGATCCTTGAAGGAGGCGTTCTCGGAGATGGCGGATGAATCGCCTTCCGTCATGGTGGATTGGATTGCCCAGGTCATTGATCCGCAGCGACCCTCAGCCCTCGCGATCCTGTGTGATGCGCAGACCCCGCTGGAATCACTGGTCAAGGCCAAGAACATGTACAAGATGTTGCGTGTCCATGGTCAATCCAAGGGGCAGCGTAGAATGGGCCGACGCATGTACGCCGCCTCGATCGCGGCGGGGCTCGTCCATCACCAGGCCCGAATCAGCGAACAATCGGATCGGGCTCTGGCTCGCGCGTTTCATTTTCTCATGCTCGACGATGTGATGCCAGCCCCCATTCGCGAAATCGTCGCGTACGCCTCGAATTATCTGACCGGGACGGAACAGGAGAAGATTAACGAGCATGCCGCGATCAACGAAGATGATCTGGATACATTGGTCTCGCAGCTCGATCCGACATCGCCGCAGGCCAGTACTGTCCATCCGGCACCGAAAGTCAAACGCCCCGCTCCACCTCCGAAAAACAATGACCTGACCCCTTTGCAGAAGAAGATCCTGAAGCGTGATGCAAATCGGGTTCATGGGCACTACGATCCCGTCCATGGGGCGTCATTCCAGACCCAGCAGGCCTATTGCCAGGCGTGCCGAGCCGTCGTTGAAGTACGACGAAAATTGCCCAATACGACGTTGCATATCTGGCTTTCGATGCTGACGCTCGGACTGTGGTTGCCAGTGTGGGGCCTCCTCCGGGCTCTGGCTCGCTTGCGCTCCTGGCGTTGCGTCAATTGCAGGCGGCACATTTATCAGGCGTTCTTCTCCTGATGGACGATCGGGTGGATTGAGCTACGCTGTTGGGCGTCGTCTTCAATCAACTCGGATTCTCCTCCATGAGCGATTCGCTCGTCTCCATCGTCATCCCTTCGTATCAACGTCCCGAGTCGCTCAGGCAATGCCTGACCTCGATCGAGCGCCATGTGGATGAGCCGCATGAGACGCTTGTCGTATACGTGGCCGATGATGAAGCGACGGCGCGACTCGCAAAACAATTCGACGTGAGGCTGATTGAGCAACCCAGACGGGACGGTTTCGTCAAGGCGGCCAACCTGGGATTCCGTCAGGCCAAAGGACGGTACCTCATCCAGATCAACGACGATTGCGAGGTGTTGCCCCATTCGATCGCCAATGGGGTTCGCTTTCTCGAAGCCCCGGGCCATGAAGGGGTCGGCCAAGCCGCGTTCTTCCACAACTCCATCGTCCGAAGAAACATCTTCGCGCAGATCCAACTTGAGGAGGAGTGGTTTTACGTCTGCCAGGTCCGGGGGCTCTGCTA
>JAPULD010000158.1 GCA_027295365.1 Planctomycetota bacterium | reverse complement strand
CTCTTCGATCTGCCTGGCGACTTTGCCAAAGGAAATCCTCTGACTCGCAATATCATTATGCAGCGTCATGAATTGGTCGGCCAACTGGTGGCCATCGACAAAATCATGCACGTTGATCGAATCCGAGAACAACACTGCTTTCGTTGCGTCATCACAACGATGCAAGGCTTCCATCCATGCAAGTCGTCGTTCGCTGACCATGGCCATGGGTCTTTGCGAGTTTGTCAGCGACCCCGGCAGATCTCCCGGAGTCATCATGCGGGGCGGGGAAAACGCCAACGACAATTCACCACTTCGCTGGGCCAGCAAGTGCAACAGCTGTCGACCGGCCCTCCGGCCAGGGGTAATGCACACGACATCGCTCAGATCGCAAGTGTTGCCATTGGCCAGTCCATGATCGATGATCCACGCCATGGCCTGAGGCAGGCATGGGGCCGTCCAGGGCATCCAGATTCGTTGGGAATTCACCACTCGAGGCTCATTTCACTCGTCGCTTGTCTTGTTCTGGGAGGATTTGACCCGAAAACTACGCTTTCTGCGCTTTGAGGCACGATGGGCCATACGCGTAATCTGGGCGATCTTTCCCGATTAATCTTGCATCAGGGGTATCTCGTGGTATCGTAATTCAAGCCGGTTTCAGAATGGATAACATTCAGGAATCGTTTCGCAAAGTTGGGCCCTCGTGGGGACGAGCCCAACTTTGTGTTTTTAATGGGAATTCGTGGGGGTGTTCGAGGGATCCAAAGCGTTGATTTACTTGGCCGCATAAAATATAAACTATTGAAATAAATATGTTTATGAGCCTGAATCGCTCAGCGTTACTGCGGTCAGCACAATCGAGCCATGTTCCAGTTGCAGATTCGTCAAGCGAACGCGTCTCGAATCTGCCAGATCAAGAATGGGATCAATGTGCTCTTCTCCCTTGAGCATTCTTAGCAAAAGTTGGGCTACCGGCTCGTCCTGGGTCAGGTCGGCTGTGTATTGATCCACCAATTCCACGATGTGCTTGATGGGATTACCCGGCACATTCAGGCGACCCAATGCAAATCGATCCACGGAAACGTAGAGCTCTCCATCCTCGAATCGTGGTATCAGGCGGGTCACCACAACTTTGGCGGCCCCAGTCGATTCAATTGAGATGGCAAGACTGATTCCATTGGGCTCGAATCGAATCTGAGGCATTTCGAGATTGTCAGGCCAGGTCATGTCCGGCTGATGTTCGATCCAACTGCGAAGCTTGGTGGCTAGCCAGGCGTTGATTTGCTCCTCCCGGACCCGGAGCTTCCAGGGCGTCGGTTCTTCTCGAATCTTCTGGAACTCCTCCAGGAGTCTGAATTCGACCTTGTCGGCAAGTTCGACCACTTTCCCATCCAATGGGTCGGGGGGCTGATACCACGTCGGAGACGATCGGGTCAACAGGTACGCGAACGCAAGCAGGCCGATCACCATGAACAGCATCGCCAGCAGGACGCGTCGGTAGCTGAGGCGAAGTCGTGTGGCTTGGCGTGGTGAGCGGTCTTTATTCATCGACACGGAATAGTGTACGCCTTGGGGAGCACGAGGATTCGTGCCGGCTCGCAAACGAATGCCAACGTCATGGAGGTTTGATTCGTTCAAGATCGGCCCCCATGGGTTTCGTAGACTTCATACCAAGCTCAGAATCACCTCCAGGAGTCTCCCCATGTCGTTGCCAAAGCAATCCAAACTCGTGTCGAACTCGATCAAGGTCTTGATGGCCTTGATGCCCTCCCTTGCCTTGCTCGTATCCGTAAGCACGGCGTTCGCGTCGGATGTCCCCGGCATCCGCGACCGAGCCGATCTCGCGGATTTTGCCACTCGTTGGGAAGGCGCCATGGAATCGCTGGGTGTTCCCGGCTTCACCGTCGCCATCATCAAGGATGGAGAACTCTACGCGATCGACCAATTCGGGAAGCGCGATCTGAAGGGTCGCCCGGCCGACGCGGACACGATGTATTACATCGCCTCCTGCACAAAGACCTACAACGGACTCGCGATCGCCAAGCTTGCCCAGGAAGGCAAGCTTGATCTTGATGCGCCCGTGCGCACGTACCTGCCTCAATTCAAGCTGGCCGACGAAGCGCTCGCCTCACGCGTGACGGTGCGCGATTTGCTTTGTCATCGTTACGGAATCAATCACGACCTGATCGTCTTCCAGGATGCCTACACGGGGCAGATCACCGACGAGAAATACTTCGCCATGCTGGGTGAGGCCGAGTCCGCCGGGGAGATTGAATATACCAACGTGCACTTCACGATCCTGGGTCACGTGATCAAGGCAGTGACCGGGAAACACTGGCGGGATTACCTACATGATGAAATTTTCACCCCCCTCGGAATGTCGCGCACCTCGGGGTACGCGAGCCAGATGTATGGCGATGAGAATGCTGCGGAGCCCATGATCCAACTCGATGGCGTCTGGCAGCGATCATCTCTGATCAAGTCCGACCGCACGATGCACGCCGCGGGCGGCCTGGGGACCACGGCTCGCGATGCAGCGACGTGGATCAGGCTCCATCTCAATGGAGGAACCGTGGACGGCTCGAGACTGGTCTCCGAGCAGACAATGGATCAGATCCTGACCATGCAGGCGAAACACGAGAAGACGCGGGGGCGCATCCGGGCCATGGATGGATTCGCCATGGCGTGGTTCGCTGGCACGTGGCGCAGCATGACTCCCTACTACCAGCATGGAGGTGGGTATCTCGGGGCGGCGGCCCACCTTTCCTTCCTCCCTGAAAAGGGAATCGGAGTGGTGGTGCTCGCCAACGTGGCTGGCTCGGGACATGCCCTCTGCGATATCGTCTCCATTGACATCTACGACCGATTGCTGGACGTGAAGGATGCTCGGGATCTGCTGCCTTCCTACGAACAGCGGGCCCAACAGATGGTCGAGCGACAGAAGGGGTTCGATAAGGACGCCATCAATCCGGCCCATGGCGATGGACTCAGCCTGTCAACCGAATCCTACGTGGGTGAATACGTACTTGATACCTACGGCACCTTGGCCTTCTCGATCGAGAACGGAGATCTCGTCGCCCGGTGTGGCGATCTCCTCCTCCATCTGGCCCAGGCCGATGAGAAGGATGCGTTCGATGGATGGATCGCACCGAACATGAGTGTCGAATGCAGTTTCAAGATCGATTCGAAATCGGGCACCGTCACCGGGCTCACCATGATTGATGAAGGCGAGGAACTTTACTTCACGAAGAAATAGTGTTCTTACGACTCCGTGACGGGTGGTGCTTTTGCATCACTCGTCGTTTCAATTTTGGATGGTCTGGCCAGGATTGCCAGCATCACCGTCATCAAGTGGCCCGTCAGCTCCATCAACTCCTCGACGATGGTATTGGCCTTGTCCCCGTACTTGAAGAAATCTATGTCGAGCGTCTGGGTGAGCACGTATGTCAGGCCCACCACGACGAGAAGCGTGACGGTCAGTGAGCTTCTCAGGTAGGGTTGGAACACTTCGTAGTTCAGCCAGGCCGCGATGATCAGGCCCACCATGATGGCATAGGTGATTCCGGTCGCAATCTTCATCAGGTGGTATTCGCGAAACAGCAGGGCTCCGATCAGCACGCTGAGCCAGACGAGAAACGCCTGGCGCTGGATTAGGGCTCGCCCCAGGGCAATCACTAATGCGGCCCAGAGAATATATAAGGCCGCATCGTCCAGGATGCCTTTGATGTGCGCCCCGTACGTTTCCGTGAAGATGACGTACAGAAATTCGAGCGCCAGCAGGAGGGGCGGGGCGAGTAGCCATCGCCACCGGATCGGCTTGAGCATAAGCACGATGAATTCATTGAAGGCGATGCGCCGGTTGGGGGCCGAGGCCTGACTCGTCATGCCGAACCTTGTGTAAGGGTGAGAGATCGACCAGAGGATAGAGCCGGCCGAGAGTACAAACAATCAAACGAGACTCGAACGAGCCTTCCGGAGGCGGTTGTTCGCGTTCGCAACGAGGATATTCAGGTCGTATCGGTCATACAAGTCGATTCACGCGAAACGCTGGGGTGAAGGATGTTGAAGGGGAGAGGGGAGAGCCTTGCCATTGCTTTGGGGCAAGGCGTTGAAATCATCCCTCCCAAGACACACTCGATCTCCATGTCGCCACGGAGCCGGACTCGCGCCATCTGGCGGAAATCTGCCAATTGATGGATTCGTCAAACCGTTGAGGTGAAACTCTGGGAGTATCAAGTGGGCACGTTCGTACCTGCCAATCCTGGATCGCAAGGATTCTTCCTGCGATTGAGGCTGGTTTCGTGAAATCATGTCACACACGTTGCCAACCAATCATAGAGAAGGCTGTCCCTACACGCCGCATTGACGGGTGTCATTGCGCAAGGAGTCTCGCCATGACCACACATGCCGTCGTTTACACCTGGCTGTTCATTCACATCGGGGTCGTTCTCGTGGTGACCTCGTATTACACGCTGGGGGCGGCCCTCGCCCCGGGACTGACGAGTCGCGCCAGACAGCAGTTCGCCAGCCGCCCCTGGTTGCCGATCGTGATCGGGTTGGCTCTCTCCGTCCCGTGGGTGCTGGTGTCGATCGTGCTGCTCCAGCAAGCATCGGCCGGAGCTAAATTCATGGGGGCATCGTTGGGCTGTCTTTGGGTCTTGTCGGGTCTCATCGGCGGCGCGGGTATCGCCCAGCACATCGGCGGTGGTGACAACTCATCCCAAAGTGCATCGTGGGTGCAAACGTTCAGAGG
>JAPULD010000157.1 GCA_027295365.1 Planctomycetota bacterium | reverse complement strand
CAGCACTGGGCGTGAAGTTCGTCCACCCGGCCTCCGGGGCGGGAAAGATATCCACTTCCTGGACCTCTTCAACGATGTCTCCATACGAACTGAGGATGAAGAGCAAATCGAACACGGTCACCCGGTCATCGGAATCGACATCGGCATTGCAATCCGGGCAATCGCCCCATGCTGTGAGGAGGATGAGCAGGTCCTCGACATCGACCACACCATCGTTGTTGAGGTCCGCAGAGGTGAGGGGTTCCTTGATCTCAAGCACTTGATCGACACTGACATCGAGTTGTTCTTGCAGTTGACCGTTCGGCCATCGGATCTGAACGGACTCGACGAATTGGGCTTGCCCGAGCCCGAAGTGCAAGCGGGCCGAGTTTTGAGAACCCAGACCCGCGCCACCGCTGATTTCCTGCACCAGAACGTCGGTCCCGATGGTGACCGAGACCCGGGCCCCAATCGAGGCGTGATTGCTTTCCCGACCGGTCAGCTCGACATCGAGCCAATGATCTGAACTATTCAGGTCGTTTCGGAACAGTCGAGTGGTTTCCAACGTCCCGCCCGTCAGGCACAGGTCCATATCGCCATCGCCATCGTAATCGGCGAACGCCACCCCCCGATGGTCCCCCCCGCTGAGTCCCAGCGAAGAAGTACCGTCACTGAAAGTACCGTCTCCGTTGTTGAGGAACAGGACGCTGGATGATGTGTTGCCGGACTGGCCATTGGCGAGGAAAAAGTCAATCCATCCGTCGTTGTTCACGTCGGCGGCGTTGGCGCCCATCGCCCAGCCATTGGCATCGGAAACCAGGCTCTGTGCTCCGACGTTGGTGAAAGCTCCGTTACCCAGGTTTCGCATGAGCTTGTTGCGATACCGGTTCCGGTCTTCGCCGGGCCATGTACCCCAATACAAATCCATCCGCGAATCGCGATCGTAATCGAGGGCGATGACGCCATTTCCGTATCCCTCGATAAGAAGCCCGATCGCAGCGGCGCGATCGATCAGAGACCCCTGTTCGTTCATGTACAGGCGTGAAGGTCCTCCGTTTTGATCCGAAACGAAGATGTCCGTCCAGCCATCACCATCAACGTCGGAGGCAACCGCTCCGAAGCCAAGGTGAATCGATTGCTGAGATTCACTGTACATTGTTTCCGGCGCGAATTGAAAATCGCTGATATTTCGATACAGAACATCATCCCCGTAGCCGGCCAGAAAAATGTCGAGCAGACCGTCACGGTTGAAATCCAGCAACGTCACGCCGCCCGCTCCGTCGGTGATCGTCGTCCCGGCCGCCAGCGTGATGTTCGAAAACTTCGTCTGGCCGGCGATCCCGTCGTCGCCGTCATTTCGATAGAGCACATCGAGTTGCCCTTGATCGTTGGCGACGTAGAGATCGAGATTCCCATCGTTGTCGAAATCGCCCCACGCCACACCACGAGAATTCCCCGGATCCCCGGTTCCAGTCAGGGTCGTCACATCGGTGAAGACATCGTTTCCATCATTTCGAAAGAGACGATTGACCCCGTTGTTGGCGAAGTAGAGGTCTGGATCGCCATCGTTGTCGTAATCACCCCATGCGACGGCATTCGTCTCCATCCCCGGCATACCGAGACCGGCCGTGATGGAGACTTCCGTAAACGTCAATTCGGATGATGCCAAACTCGAATCGCTCTCGATTGCCGAGATGCGCTTCGAAGATGTATCAAGTCGGGACCTCGTGAAGGATGTGCGCTTTTGTGCGTTGGTCGATCCAACTGCCCCCCACAACACGCAGCCAAGCATCAATGTCAACAGCATCGCTGTGTGACTTCGAAAAATCAGCGTCATGCAAGAACTCCATGGGCAATTGAAAATGTCCTCTCGTACCGAGTGAGCCAGTCTGAATTCAGACTTCATCCAAACTCACACCGACACTTCGACGCTTCTGGCCGTTTCCAAACAACTCACAGCGTCCGATAAGAGCATTGAAAGGTGCAATAGTACCCTCGGTCATTCCAGATGCCATATTTTTTCAGGACATGTCCCGGGAACCCCTGATGCACCCCAGAGCCACATTTTCAGTGACAAGGACCCCATGAAGCCAAGAGGATTAACAAATCACGAACATCGATCAAGCCATTTTCGTCTTGATCAGCGCCTGCTGATTGTGGACCGGTCGAACCCCATTTAGCAAGCAAGAGCAGCAGATCCGTCACATCAACAAAGTTACTGGCATCGACATCGCCTGCACATTTTACATTTTCAAGCGTGAATGAATAGGGCGCATCCCATTGCACCAAGGGAAGTCCATCGATATCGCTTTTCAGGAATGCCGTTGGCAGGATTCGATATTCAAACCCCGGTTCGAAACCGCCTTGCCCGAAAGCCGCCTTCCCGACCAGGAGCGTGTTCGATTCGCTCGGATCAATCTGAATACCAAAGTCGATCAAGTTCAAGGGTGTGAATGGACCGGAACTGCCCTGATCACGTCGTTCAATCGAGATGGGATCTCCATTCCAAACCACGGGTCCGTAATGGCGAATGCGAGCAATCATGTTTTCACCGGCTTCGTCGGATGACAGCGCCATTCCATTGGTGGGGAAGCAAGATTCATCATGCAGCTTGAACGGCCCCAGGCCAACCGAACCGCCCCCCAGTTGCTGGGACGTCTGTGTGTAATCAGGTCCACTCAACGTAAATGAGTCTGGGTCGCCAGCCTGGCCGAAAGTGATGTTGTTGTTCCAAAGCACCGATGGATCGTTCGCTTGATTGAAGATGATGCTCCCTTCCAGCCCTCCCAGGGGAAGCTTCATATAGCCGGCGGGATCGTCGAACCCGCGATCGATGATGAACTGCCCTGAAAACCGCTCGCTGATTTCAACGAGGGCCGCACGACCGGCATAGATGTTGAAGGGCAGTTGTGGTGCATGTATCGTCCCCTCGAAGATTGGCGTAATGAACGCCCACAATCCCCGAGTGCCGCCATTGACCGTTGTATCGACGTGGGCGTAAATCGCCGTTTCGCTGTGTAGTTCATAGAAAATATGTCGGGATTCGATCGTGACCGGCGCTCCCGGCTTCCCGATGGTTCCCGAGGCGTAGACCATACCCAGCCGACCATTGGGGGCTTTCACATCGCCCAGCACATCGCGATCGGCAAGTACGATATAGACGCCATAGACTGAGTTGTTCTCGGTGGTCGAAATGATCGGTCCGACCACATCGCGCCCGGCGTAGACCTCGCCGATATCCATCGCAACGATCTCACCGATGTCCTGGGTCGCTTCGACGTAGCGCACACTCGTCGAGGCATCACCCGACTGGATGATGCGACCGATTGATCGGATGCCTAGGGCGTCGCCATGACGAACGAACACGGTGACGGGAGATCCCGCCGGGGCGCAATCGCCTTGCGCGTTCTTCCAGCAGGGAACCGAGATATCGATTTCGTTGATGTCTTCCCCCCCGGTGCCGTATATCTCGTATGTCGTCTCCCCGCCCGGATCGTAAAGACTCTTGAGTTTGATGTCCCAACCGCCCACGCTTTCGTTGAGGATCTTGGTCGCGTGAGCCGTGGTGGCATCAGTGCCATCAATGAGTTTGATGATTATGTCGCCACGGGATGTATGTGTACAGACCGACAGAGCAAGGCTGCACAGACATCCCATTCCAATTTGACAGATCTTCACCATCTCGCCTCCAGCGTTTCTCAAGCATGACACAACACTGAGGCGGTGAACCCGTGAGTT
Organism: Planctomycetota bacterium; assembly: GCA_027295365.1. Taxonomy (GTDB): domain Bacteria; phylum Planctomycetota; class Phycisphaerae; order Phycisphaerales; family SM1A02; genus JADFSH01. The sequence goes on along the minus strand of JAPULD010000157.1, from coordinate 892 downwards.
TATGGGATTGCCTGACCTTGGCCAATGTGACCAAGACAGGCGGCAAGGTTTTCCTGTTGTGAAACCGACGCGGACCGATAAGCGACTTACGGCACGCGAAGATGCTCGATTCTCCGGCGCAAGCCCTCCAGATCAACCGAATCGATGGCATTCCCCGAAAACAGATCAAGATGAGAAGCATTCGACATCTCGGGCAGACATCGAGTCAGCACGAGATCGTACCCTTCATCCAGGATTCGAATTCGATCAAGCCGGCCCAGGTTCGTCGAAGCGGTTTCAAACGTGGGCTCAGCGTATCCATGCTCGACCAGACATCGGGCCAATTCCGCAACCGACTGCCGGGTGTACAGTCGGATGTGCAAGACCACACCCCCATCGATCAGCCCCCTGGCGGCACGCCCCATCAGCATGGTGCTGACATCATCATACGACTCCTCGAGCAACGTCATCATCGCCTCGGCCTGCCCCATCACTTCCCGGACATGATCAGCGTAGGCCTCGCTTCCCATGGCTTGCATGGACATCCCTTGGAGATGTTTCCGAACCCGCCCGACCCCCGGCAGATTGATTTCAGTCAAGCCCAGGTGCTCCGCGGCAGACTGGATCGCTTGATCCAGGGAATCAGCAGTCCCGTACTCATACAAGCGGGCGGCTTCCCGGGCGATGCGATCGGAATCGGAGATGGAGTCATTCATGGAATATTTCAATACAGCAGTCGGCATCGTTCATTGTAGTCACTCGCGAATCATACGAAGACGCCGTTCTCGCAAGTTACATCGTTCCAATGCAGCGGGCGCCAGGGCATCACCAATGGTTTATCCTGGTGATGGCATCGAATCGCTTCGTCCACCATCGGTCCGGGCGAAAGCGATCCGATCACGACGAGATCCGC
>JAPULD010000156.1 GCA_027295365.1 Planctomycetota bacterium | reverse complement strand
GACGATCTGCACCGTCACCGCATCGATGATGGGCAGGACATCGAACAAGCCAATCAGTTTCTCGATCGCGTCGAGGTTTTCGTTGGTCGAACTGACGACCAGTGCATTGATCCCGTCGTCGGGAATCACCCGAATCGGAATCGTGAGATCCAGCTCGACATCGACCCAATCGCCGCTGATTTTCAGACGCCTGATTTGTTCCTGCACCGCTCGGGCCAGGGGTGTTTCGACCTGCTGATTCGTGGGAGACAACACCTGGGTCAGCAGATTCGCCAGTGCCGAGGCCCGGGCTTTTTTCAAGGTGAACACGCGGGTGTGCGCGTCGGCCAGATCGGGCTGCCCATCGATGGCCTTGATGATCTGCACGATGGTGTCGCGATCGACGGGGTTGGCGATGACGATGATCGCGTTGCGTCCCGCCATGGTCGACACCTTGATGGGTTCGGTGACGATCTTCGAGACCGAATCATCGGGCTGGGCCTGGTGCAGACCGATCGTCTCGATGATGGTCTTGGCCGAATCGGGGGTGATGTTTTCGAGTTCGATGATGAACACCCCCTGCCCCGAGGCAGGCACCAGGGAATCAAGCTCTTGAACCGTCTGCTTGATTTCGTCAAAGAGAGTGCCCGTGCTGGCGATGACCAGCGCGTTGGCCTGGCGATCGACCTGGATCGACAGGGGTTGATTCGCTTGTCTGGCCTTGGCCTGATAGGCATCACGAATGGCGCTGGCGACCCGACCCGCGGGGGCGGACTCGAGCTTGAGCACGTGCACCGTGAGTCCTTGGGTGGAGGCTTCGTCCTGCAACGCTTCGGCCAGTGCCTTGATCTGGGTGAACTCCTCCATCTCGGCGCGGACAATGATCGAGTTGGACGTCGGATCGCCCACGATCCGCAGCGTCTTGCGTCCCCGACTGTTCTCGCTCTGGTCGTAGAGTTGCAACAGAGACTGGGCGAGTTGAACGGGATCACCACTTCGAACGTTGATGATCTGAGGCGGGGGCAGCTTTGCATAATCCGCCACGTCGAGCTGGACAATGATGCGTTCAATCTTCTCGATGTTCTGGCGACTGGCGGACAGGATGACGGAATTGGTCTGAGGCTCGGCGCTGGCCCTGACCCATTCGTCGGCCTCCACGAGAACCGTGGGGCTTTGGGCAGAATCCCGTCGCCCGTTCGCATCGCCCCCTCGGGTTGGCGGTTGGCTTTTCTCCTGGTCGCGTTGCGCCCGCTCGAACGATCCTTGAAATGCCTCGTTGATCGCGTTCGACACACTTTTGGCATCGGCGTACATCAGGGGCATGACCTTCAACTGCAGCGACGAGTCGTATTCCTCGCTGTCCAGTTTGCTCAACAGGGCGCGAATGTCCTCCCATTCGTTCTCGTCGGCGCTGATCACGAGGCTGTTGGTCGCCGGATCCGCGACGATGCGAGCATTGATCTTGCCGGGGGTGTCCGCTTCGAGGGAGTAGGGACCGTAAAAAACAGACAAGGCCTCGCGGACCTTCTCGGCTTCGGCGAATCGCAGAGGCACGAAGTCCGTGATCCGTTTGTGCTGCGAGGGTTGGTCGATCTCGCGGATGATCTTGTCGATCTGCTCGAATTGGTCGGCCGTCGCGGCGATGATCAGGTGGTTTTCGATGCGGTTGTAGTCCACCCGGGGCTCGGGTTCGTCCGACGCGACCATGCTGCGCGTGAAGCGACCCAGCGTGAACGCCACGTCGATCGCCACCGCATGCTCCAGCGGGATGATCCGATACTCCACCGGGTTGACGGTCGGCTTCTGATCGATCTTTTCGATCAGCGATTCGATGATCGGGAAGGACTCCTCCGTGGCGGTGACAATGATGCTGTTCGATCGACGATCGGCGACGATCGCCGCCTTCACCTCAACCGCGTCACCCCCTTCCTCGGGTCTGATCGTGATTCCGCTCGTTTGGCCCCGATCATCGAGACCCAGGGTTTCCGTGAGAATGCGCACCACATCCCGAGCCTGCCCCCCCTTGAGTTCGTAAGTGCGGATGATCGTCTCATCCGTGAACGCCGGAGCGTCGAGTCTCGCCACCAGAGCCTCCGCTTGAGCAAATTGCTCGCGAGGCGCATTGATGATCAGGCTGTTGGTCCTGGAATCGGCGGTCACGATGACGGGTTGTCCCCCCCTCTTGGAAAACTGCTGCTGCACGATCCGGGCGATCTCGTCGGCGTTGCCCTCCTGTAACACGATGATCTCCATCACCCGCTGACCGGTCGCGTCTTCCATGTCGAGCTTGGCCAGCAGATCGCGCAACGTCGCGGTGTCCTCGGCATTGGCCGAGACGATGAGCGAATTGGCAGACTGACTGAAACTGATCGTCGCGCTGGAGCGAGCGTCGTTGGTCGATCGGGCTCGATCCACGAGGAATCGCTGCAGCGTTCGGCTCAATTCCCTCGCGTCGGCGAATTCAATCGGCAACACGGTGATCGTCTGCTCGCTCGGTTCGAACTGCCCATCAAGATCGGCGATGATGGCCTTGATTTCCTCGTGCTCGGATTCCGTGGCGGAAACGATCAGCGTGTTTGTGCGATCGTCGCTGCGAACCTTCACTTCGTTGGGGCTTTGTGGCATCCACCATCGCTGGGCGCGAACGATATCGGTGAAAATCTCGCGCAACACGTCCGCCGCGGTGTTGAGGGCGATGTTGCGGACGGGATAGAGTTTCACTACCCGTTGCGTGCCTTCGGGCTTGGGGGCATCGAGCACTTCGATCAATTTTTCCACGACCTGAAATTTGTCGCCTTCACCCGTCACGATCAAGGCGTTGAGCCGCTCGTCGGCCCGGACCGCAATCGAGCCCAGACTGCTCTTGTCGTTATTGCGACCAAAGGAACTGAAAAAGAAAAAAGGAAATTGTTGCCGGTTCGACAAGTCATTGAGCAAGTCCTGAACCGTGGATTGAATCGCATTCGCCTTGGCATGTTTCAACTGGAAAACTTTGAATGACAATGCCCCCGAGGCCTGGGCCGTATCAAACTGTCCCACCAATCGTTCAATCTCGGAATAATCGTCGTCGTTGGCCGCGATCAACAGAGTACGACTTTCCTCGATACCCATTATCGAAATGCGCCGACTCTGTGCCCTTCGTCCCCGACCCTGGCTGGCGATTCTCGCGCGATCGTCGAAGAATTGTTGCAAGGCCTGGGCAACCTTCTGCGCGCTGGCGTGCTCCAGCACCATCGTGCGCACCTTGAATTCGCTGGTGGCCTTGCGATCGATCTGGGCCAGCACCGATTCGATCTCGAGCATGACATCCTCGGGGGCCCGGATGAGCAGCAATCCCGCGTTGTCGTCGGGCACGATGAGCGTGGACGCCTTGCGCTGCTGGTTGGAACCGATGATGGTCTTCTCGAGCAAGCTTGCCGCCTGGTTGGGAAGCGCGGAAGTCAGTTCGATGATCTTCAGCGGGTGATCGTCGTCGGAAAGTTTGCGATCGAGCAAGCCCAGCAGGTTGTCAACTTCAGCCAGTTGTTCGGGATTCGCAGTCACGATCAACGTGTTCGTGCGTTCGTCGGCCGCGAAATCGGGCATGATCGCGCTGGTGCCCTGGACGCGACGGAGCGACTGGAACCGCGTTCGAAACACTCGCCTTAACGTGTTCTGCAGATCCCGGGCCCGGGCATGCTCAAGCGGATACAGCTTCAACGTGCTCTGTGTATTGACCGGGGCCTGATCGATCAGCTCGATGAACTCATCAATGAAGCCGATCGCGTCCATGGGCCCCATCACGATCAGAGAATTGGTCTGCACGTCGCTGGAGACCGCGATGCGGTTCGGATCAAAAATGGCATCGAACGACTTGCCCGGGGCGAGCAACTTGATGGCGAGGTTCCGCATCCGCTGAGTCTGTCGCCCCCGACCCCGGATTGCTTGTTGTTGTGGCTTGATAAGATTCTGTACGCTGTTGGCGGCACGCTCCGCGGTAATGGACTTCAAAGGATAGATCTTCACCACCAGTTGCTGCGTGGCGGGAGCCTGACTCATCGCGGTCACCAGATCGGCAATCGTCTCGAAGTCCGTATCGTTGCATGCGATCAGCAATGCGTTGGCAGCTTGATCGGCCACGACGGAGACCCTTCTCCTGATGTCACCTCGTCGACCACCCAGGGGCGTCATCTGCTGAATCGTCTGCAGCACCAGATTGGCGAGTTGCCTGGCTTCCACCTCTTCGGGCAGCGTGATGTAATGAATTCGCGACGGGGCGTTGGGAATCTGATCCTGCAACTGCATGGCGAGATCGGCCAGTCGCTGCACCGCGCGTTGCGAGCCGACGAGAATCAGGCTGTTCGTCTCCTGATCGACCGCGATGGTGATGTCGCTCAGGGCGTCGGACACATCCTCGCCCGAGGCGACATCATCATCCTGTATCGAAGCAAGAATCACTCCCAGCAGCAACCGACTGAGACCCCCACCCCCGCCCCCGGACTCACTACCCCCGCCCCCGGGATCCCACGAGACACCACCCGATGGTGGTCCCTCTTCCTTTTTTTCGTGGGTCGTCGCGTTGCCGATCTTGCGTTTTCGCTTGAGCAGATCATCAACGCTCATGATTTCGACGCTGCTGCCCGATCCTCGATCCAACAGTCGGCGCAGCGTTTCGGCGATGTCCATCGCGTCGGCCTTGGAAGGATCGATCGGGATCATCCGCATCTGCCTCGAGCTGATGATCGTCGCTTGATCAATCTCCTGCACGATCTGACGAATGGTGTCGAACTGCGATGAGGTCGCCCTGACCAGCAACGCGTTGCTGGCGCGATCGACGCGGATGGTGGGAGCCTGCTCCGAAGCATCCTCTTCGCTGAAGATCGCCTGAAGATTCGTCGCCAATTCGCTGGCGTCGGCATTCTCGATGACCAGCACCCGCACGCTGCGGGTGGAGACGCCACCCAAGGCGTTTGGATCGACGTCGAGTTGCATGACCATTTCCTGGGCGATGTTGAGCACGGTTAAGGGGGCGGAGATGACCACGGCGTTGAGCCTGGCGTCCGCGGCGACCCTGACGTCGGGACCCGTGTTGGGCAACTCCCGCCTGAATCGAATCGCGTCGAATCGCATGCGAAGGGGCAGGGATTCGCCGGCCAGCAGTTGTTCCACGATCGGGGCGATATTCTCCGCCCTGGCATGTTCAAGAAAAATCGTGCGCACCTGCAATTGGTCGATGTCTATGCCCGAATCGAGCGACGCGATGATCGACTCGATGTCCTCAAGCTGTTCCCGAGTGCCGGTGACGATAACTGAATTACTGGAGGATTCCGAACTCACGCTGATGCGGGGCATGCCGGGCGTACTTTGCCGTTTGGCATCCATCGCCTTGGTGATGGCCTTGGCGACTTCGGAGGCCTGGGCCTGGGTCAAATTGAAAATTCTTATATCGATGGTTCCTAGCCCCGATCCACCTCGTGGTTGATCCAACTGCGCAATCAGTTGGTTGGCCAGAGGCATGAGTTCCTGAGGCGCGCTGAGCAAAAGGCGATTGCCCGCGGCATCGGAAGTCACGCTGGGGCGTCCTACCAACAACCCCGCATTGGCGATCGCGCGAAGCGACTCGGGCCAGCGGGCCTGGTCGTTGAGCATGGGCGTGATCGTGCTCGCCACCATGTTCGCCTCGGAATGCGCCAGCGTCACGATCTTGAAATCCATCTGGGGGGGCAGCAGCGATGTCTCATCCCACTGGGCAAGTAACGCAATCGCCCTTTCAACTTCATCCTCTGAACCAATGACCACGATCGCCCCACTGCTGGGTTCGGCAATCATCTCCAGCCTGGATCGCCTTCCCTCGGGACGCGTGGAATCAATGACGCGCTGCACCGTCTGCGTGAGAATCGCGGCAGATCCGTTGGCGGGGGTGAACGTGGCGTAGATGCGGGTGGCGCTTTCGTCGGGCTGGTCGAGCTGCTCGATCATCGCCTCGGCCAGGGCTACGGTGCGCTGGGGGCCTGACACGATGAGGCTGTTGGTGCGGTCATCGGCCTCCACCCGGATCGACGGTTCCGCCGCGTACTGACCCCGACTGCGCCGGATGCGTTCCATGATCAATCTGGGATCACTCGCCATCTGATCTTGCAACAGATTTTGCACGATCGAAGCGATGTTCCGGGCCTCCGCATGAACAAGCTTGAAGGTCTTGGCATCGATCGCATCCAGGGCGGGCCGTGCATCCAGGGGCGCGATCAGCGTCTCGATCTCTTCCACATCCGCCAATAATCCGACGAGAATCAACGCGTTGGAGCCGGGGGCGGGAATGAGCTTCACGTTCATGCGCTCCCCCGTGGCGGCGCTGATGAGATTCACCATCGCTCCCGAAAGCGACTGGCCAACTTCCCGGGCGTCGGCAAACGTCAGCGGACGCACGCGCACGATAGGATCGCTGAGGGTGGCGCTTGAGTTGTCGAGCTGACGAACGAGCTCCTCGACGATGGGCATGATCGCGCTGGGCGCGGAAATGATCAGCGTGTTGGTCTTGGGATCGGCGCTGACGTTCAGTAGATTTTGAACGTTCGCCCCGGCCTCGGGCACGTCCTCTTCCAGACGGGATAACAGAATTGGCCTCATCATGGTGGCCAGCGATTCGGCCCGGGCGTGATCGAGTTTGAAGAAACGCAACGTGGTCTCGGGGCCGCTGCGCCTCACATCGAGTTCCGACAGGATTTTTTCAACGCGATCGAAGATGGCCACGGGACCCGCGACGATCAGGGTGCCGCTGGCGATTTCGGTGTTGATGGTGATGGGCGTGCGTCGATCAAGACCCGCCGGGCTCAGGGAACCCGATTGCGAGAGTTCTCGCAACGTCGCAGCCAGTCCATTCAATTCCGCGTGCACGATCTCGTACGTACGCACTTCGGTTTCATCGACGACCTGTTGACGATCGAGCTGTTCGACGAGCTTGACGAAGCCCGCCATCCGCTGGATCGGGGCATCGACGATGAGCGAGTTGGTCTGGCGATCGCCACGGACGACGACCTCGCGGGGTTCCTGGAGGTGATGCAAGGCCCGACCCCGACGATCGCGCGGCACGGGGGGTTGGGGAAACATCTCGTCGATCGTCCTGGCCAGATCTTCGGCCCTCGCCACCTGCAGCGGGAAGATGCGAATCTCACGCCCTTCGTAATCCACCTGGTCGGTGTCGTTGATCGCCTGCACGATCTCCTGGATTTCGGGCAGCATGTCAGGATGGGCCGCGATGATCAGGGAATTCGTGTTGATGTCCGCGGTGATGTTCACCGGCTTGTCGTTGCGTTCTTCGGCGGGCCTCTGGCTGTATTGGCGATTCAAGGCGTTGGCCAGGTTGTTCGCATCGGCGATCCGCAACTGCAGGATGCGCAAGGGGGGGGTGTCCTGGGGTTTGAGCTTGTCCATGCCCTGCACGAGGGCTTGGATGATTCCATGGTCCTCGGGTTGGGCGGCCACCAGGAGCGAATTGGTGTGCTCGATGACTTCGAACATGGGGGGGGGGCCGTTACGCCCCGCGACCATTGCCAGCTCGCTTTCCATCAAACCGGCGAGAAATTCCTTGACCTCCTGTGCCTGCACGAACTCCAGGGTGATGACCCGCACATCGGGGGCGGGCCTGATCGTGTCCTGCAATTCGTTGAGAATCGACGCGAACTGGAACAGCGCCTCGTCTTCGGCCACGACCAGCAACAAGGCGTTTTCGCGATCGACCTCGATGCTGACGGGTTTCGCATCGGGATGCTCTGCGGTCTGCGCCTCGTACAGTCTCATCGCCCGATCCGCGATGTCCTGGGGATCGACTCCCGTCACCTCGAAGACCCGCAGCGACTTCGGGACGGGAACCGCTTGCAGATCCTTCAACATCTGCTCGGTCTTGGCAAATGTAATTTCATCGCCCGCGACGATGAGCGTGCGGGACAAGGGCTCGGCCTGCACCAACACATCCACCGGCTTGCTGCCATCCTCAGGCTGCTCGCTGAGCACGCCCCGGCGGGCCAGTTCATTGAGCGTCCTGGCGATCTGGTTCGGGTCGCCACGTTCGATGTGGAAGGTTCGCAACTGGGCGGTGGGTGGAAGCTGCACGCGATCGAGTTGCTCGACCAGCGCTTCGAACGAGGCGCGGCGTTCGATCGGAGCCTCGATGATGAGCGTGTTCGTCCCGCTGTCCGCGCTGACGTGCACTTCCTTGGGTTTCTGCAGATGGGGCATCGCGCGCCCCCTTCGATCGCGGGGCATGGGAGGCTGGGGATACAGCGTGTTGAGCGCCGAGGCCAGATCCGATGCCTTCGCCAGCTTGAGCGGGAAGATCATCGTCTCTCGTTCCGCGCCCTGGTCACCGGCTCGGTTCACGCCATCGACGAACTGCTTGATGTCGTCGTAGAGGTCTTCGTGTGCCGTCACGATGAGCGTGTTGGTGCCCGCGTCGGATGAAATTTCCACCGGTTGCTCGCGTCGTTGCTCCGCGGGGCGCGAGGCGTATCGCTGCCTCAGCATGTTGGCCAGTTGGTTGGCATCCGCGGCCTTCACCTGAAGAAGTCGCAAGGGCGGAAGATCCGTCATCTCGAATCGATCAAGTTGACGCACCAGACCCTGAATCGTGGCCAGCTGGGCCGGCTCGGCGAGCACATACAGACTGTTGGTCGATTCGATGACATCGATTTCTGGCCGAGGAATGTCCCGCGCACCACCCGAGTCCAGAGTCTTGTCCAGGAGATCCTGCAGCGACGACAGGACTTCCGACGCCTTGGCCTGATGGAGCGGAATGAGCCGGCCGCTCCGGGCGGGAGGCAGCAGACGCCTCGCCTCGGCGAGCGCTCGTTCAAACATTTGCACCGACGAGGTGCGACCATTGACGAGTAGGTTGCCCGTCAAGGCGTCGTACTCGATCGAAGGCACGGGCATTTCACTGTCGTCGTACCCGGTGGTCAGAATGTCGTACGCGCGATTGGCGCGCTCCAACAACATGGTGACGTTGTCCACCCCCTGCAGAGGCAAGACCCGGAATTGGAAATCCGTGGGATCTGGCTTGTCGAGCGTCTGAATCAGCGACTCGATCACGCCCCACTGCTCGGGCCGGGCGGAGACGATGAGCGTATCGAGTGCATCCACCGCTTGATACGTCGGCGCGATGAACTTCGAGCCATCCGTGGGTTGAAGCAATTGCCGAGCGAGTGATTCGAGCGAACTCACCACGCGACTCGGCTGGGCATGCAACACGTCGAGTTGACGCGTCTCCCGATCGACAATCGTGTTCGACTCGACTTGACGCAAGGCCTCGGAAAAACGATTGAGCGCTTCACCCGCCCCCACCAGCGTCAGCATCCGGGTCGAGGCATCAAACTCGATCACGAGCTCCGCCTTGGGGTCATCGGCCTCGACCTGCCGGCGGTACAGCGTGGTCGCGTCATCGACGCTTTTTTGCGGATCAAGACTGGTCAATCGAAGCAGGCGTACCTGTTTGTCGAACGAAGCCGGTCGATCGAGGGCTTCGAGAATGGATCGGACCGAGGCAAGATCGCTTGGCTGTCCCGAAACGATGATCGATTTTCCATCGGGTCCCGGGACCAGCTTGGTGGTCGAGCGTTGTCGGCCATTCAGAAGGTTCTGCAAGGCACTGATGACCACGTCGGGCCGCGCGTATTCGAGTTCGATGACCACAACCCCCGGATTCTTGGCACTGGTTGCATCATCTTGATTCTTATCATCGCCGCCATCGACTTCCTGAAGCAAGGCGACGCCTTCGAGGATCGCCACTTCGGCTCCCACCAGGGTGATCTTGCCGACGTCCGGAAGCGGGATAATCGTGGGGCGTTCAGCTTCGGGCAAGCGGCTGTACAGCGCGTTGAGCTTGCTCATCGCCTCGTCGGGGCCCAATCGATTGAGGTGAATTGTACGCATGCCTCGGCCGCCATTTGTCTCGGGCACGTCCAGCAATTCGATCATCTCGCGCAGGTTGTTGAGACGATTCTGCACGCCTTTGGCGATGATGACGTTGGTGCGAGGGTCGGCGGTAATCGTCAGCCCCGGCATCGTGTCTTCCTCGATCTTGATCTGCTGGCCTTTTTCGTTGACGACGAATTTTTCCACCCGCTGTGACATGAGAGCCTTGAGAGGCTCCAATACCTCTAGCGCGTTCGTATGCCGAAGCTTGAAGATTTCCACGGCCCCCTCGGGATCTTCGCGATCGAGTTCGTCGATGATGCGGAGCAGCCTTCTCACCTGAGCCGCGGTCTCGGTGATGACCAGCGAGTTCTGCTGCTCCATGGCGATGATGGAACCATACGAGGCGACCATCGTGGCGAGTTTTTCGGCCAGGGGCTTGGCCAGGGCAATCTCCAGGGGCTTGACGATGGTGATGACCTGGTCAGGCGTGATCTCGCTCGGAAGTTCGCCAATGAACGTCGGGATGTCCTCTTTCTGCATTTCCGAGAGTTTCTGCAGATACAGCATGTCGTCGCTGGCGCGCAACATGACTCCCTTGGCCTGCAGGATGATGTTCAGGACGTGCAACGCCTCATCCAACTCGTAGTGCTCGGGCGATAGAAAATCCAGCGTCCCGGTAGGGACATCCGTTTCGCGAACGACGGGTCGACCCGAGACGCGGGAAAAGAAATCCAGCACCTGGTCAAAGGTCGCGCCCTTGAAGTTGAATCGGATCCCGTTGGGGGCATCAACTGAAGGAACAGGTTCCTGCGCGACCGCCACCGACGCCAGAAACAGCGCCAAACCCAAAACCACGATATTGGTCCATCTTTCTCGTACCATCTTCGCCTCCCTCCTGAAGCGTTGATCGAACCCACCAAAATGTTCGGCCTCATGTTACCGAACCGGTCGGCTCCTGTTGTTGAGTTTCTGACCCACCAGAATCGCATACTGCGATTCCTCGTCCTGGATAATCGCCAGTTCATCACGCGCCGTCACAAGGACGACGTTTTCTATCTGTTCACCGGGTCGCCACACCCGGGTAGCGTTCGTTCCTTCATGCAGCAGCCAGAGTTCGTATCCCGAAGTCGATTGAGCGATCCCGGTAATGGTCCACGAATCCAATTCCGAAGTCGGCGTCGGGATCACCTCGGGCGTCGTCACGACTTCTGGCGGCGCTTCGGGGACCTGGAAGGGGTTGAGCTCGATCAAGCGTGCGAACCGGTCGATCCGCGTGGTGTCGTAGGTCGAGGCCTCGCCCAGTTCAGGATCCCGGCCCGGCAGGAACAGCGTGGTCAGACGCACGACGATGTCGATCGACGCACCATTGTCCTGTGGATCCAGGTCAATCTGGTCGAGACGCTTGATCCAAGGCTCGGCCTCGATGGCATCGACCAGACACAAGGTCTGCTGCAGCGTACCGCGGGCGGAGATCCACGCGTTAAGCTCGATGAAGTCGGTCTCGTCGCGCAGTTCCTTCTCGCGTCTCGTGAATCGCCGCTTGGCGGGCGTGCCGCGGCTGATGGCCCGCCCCGTCCCGACCACCACGTCGTTCAGCTGAAGTTGCTCCCCCAACCGATTCAATCTCGTGCGCAGACGATGATCCACCGCCTCCAGATCTCCCCCCAAGGTTCGATCGACGTACGACTGCAACGCCTCCTGCACGCGAGGCTGATCTCGCAATCCCTTGCGATAGGACGCGACCCGGGCTCCCACGCGATCAATTGTCTCATCAAGCTCGGCGCGGGGCTCGAAATAGATTCGTCGAGCGGACGTGGAAGCAAACCACGACAACAACGCCACCCCCACCAGCCCCAGGATGACCTTCGACCTTGATGTCATTCGCCCGGCCCCTGCGATGGAGCCGAGGCTTTCTCTTCAGGGGGAGCCACCGAGTCAGTCGTCAAGCGATACGTGAATCCGTAGGGCAGCCTCTTGCCGCCCTCGGTGTCGGTCCCGCCCGAGCTGGCGGTGTAGAGACTGGTCTCCACCAGCGCGGCGCGGAAGGCGTCCGCCGTCTTCCGATCGGCGGCCTCCCCTTCGAGCACGATGACAATATCCTTCGGCGCCGACCAGACGTTTTCTCGATGATCAAACTGAACGCCACGAAAGCTCAAGGTGCCTCGCCATTCGTCCAGGACGACCTGGCCGGGCGTGGGTGACAAGGTCTGAAGGGCCGACGCATGCTCCAACCAGTCAATCCGGGTGGCTTCCCATCGACGGAGATGTTCGAGCTTGTACAGGTCACGTCCATAGCGCCGATAGTGCGGCGCGAGTTTGCGATTGTCGGTTTGCAGATTTTCCAGCTTGCTTTCCAGGGGGGCGAGCGTGCGCCGGGCCATGGTCCAGGCCCCGAACATGGCGATGATCAGAACCCCGGCCGCCGCCAGACTGAGTTGTCTTGTGCGCGCCCTGACATCGGGAGCGCGACGCGGATGGAGAAAATCGATGGAGGGCTTCGACTGGTGGCTGGCCATCAGCAACCCGGCCAGGGGCCAGAGTCCCTGCATCAAGGTCTCGCCGGCATCGATGATCGGGTGACGATCAAGTTCATCGGTTTTGATCTGGAGCATCGACTCGATGGAAGCGGCGAAGGTTTCGTCGATCGTAGCGTCGCCCAGCAACAGGGCTTCGTCCACGCGGCTGTCCTCATCGACGATTCGATAACTCATCCACGTTCGGCGGATCTCGCGCAACAATGCCGAGTCGGTATGCGAATCCGACCCGTCGCGGGTGATCGTCCCGGCCCTGGAGAAGCGGATGCCCCCCTGCTCGATGATGTTGAATTCAATATTCGACCCGGTGATGTCAACGAGCAAAACGCGCCGATCGCTTTGCTCGTCGGATTGCGGCATCGCATCGATCAAAGCCGCCCCCCCAACGCTGCGCAAGGAGATGCTCTGAAGATGCAGACCCGCGGCC
>JAPULD010000155.1 GCA_027295365.1 Planctomycetota bacterium | reverse complement strand
GTCGTCGTTATTTCCGTTCCCCGGGCAAGATTGACCGGGGACCGCGCGTGAACATGGCTATCCGGGTTCCCAATGTCCGCCTCATTGATGAAGAAGGCGAGATGGTGGGCGTGATCAATACGGACGATGCGCGCCGCCGCGCAGACGATGTCGGAATGGATCTTGTCGAGGTCACCCCCGATTCCGATCCGCCGATCTGCAAGATCATCGACTATGGTCGTTACAAATACGATCTCTCCAAGAAGGAACGCGCCAACAAGGCCAAGACCAAGAGCCTTGAGATGAAGGAAGTGCGTCTGGGTCGATCGATGAAGATCGATCCCCATGACGTGGCGATCCGCGTCACCCAGGCCCACAAGTTTCTGGTTGATGGGCACAAGGTCCAGATCGTTCAGAATTTCCGGGGCCGGGAAATGGTCCACAAGGAGCGTGGCTACGATCGCATGAAGAGCATCATCGAGCGGCTTGATGACGTCTCGAAACTCGAGACGCCGCCCCGAATGTTCGGGCGACGCATGACGATGATCCTCGCGCCTGACAAGGTCAAGATCGCGAAATACTTGCGTCACAAGGCCAAGGAAAATCCGCCCCCGCCGCCCCCGGTCAAGGAGGCGAAACCCGAAGCCGAAGCTCCGCCAGTGGTCGAGACGCCCCCCGTTGACGAGACTTCGCCCATGAATGAGCAGCCGCATAAAGAGGAAGCTCTGACCAAGGAAGACGCCTGAGCGAATCCCGCGTCTCATCATTTGAATCCCTGATTTCCCCTTTTTCAACGCAACCCGGCCTCCCGAGGCAGGTCACTTCCGGTATTGCGCGGATTCGCCCTCCCCAGCGGAATTTTGCACCCGAAATTCCGAAGAAACAGTGGGAGATTCGTAACGCGAATCCGTCTTACCCGATACAAGAAGTGGCTTGTCTCGATTTCCGAGCGGGCCGAACACACGTCCAAGACCTCAGTGGAAAGATCTGGAACTTATATGGCCCGCTACGCCGTCATCTCCGACATCCATGGAAACCTTCACGCGTTGAAGGCGGTGCTCGACGGCATCAATACCCTGGACGTGGACGACATCATCTGCCTGGGCGATGTGGTGGGCTATGGGCCTGATCCTCGGGGTTGCCTGGATCTGGTGAACAGAAACTGTGGCATCTGCGTCATGGGGAACCACGATCTCGCGGTGCTCGATCCCGCGTATACCGTTGGGTTCAACGAGATGGCCAAGCAGGTCCTGAGCTGGACGCGAGATCAACTGGATCCGATGCACCTTGATTCGATCAATCGCATGCGTGAGTTGGAGTATGTTGGCCAACACGTCACGTGCGTCCATGACAATCCCCAGCCCAGCCCGATGACGTACATCTACAACCAGGATGTGGCGACGCTGGCGTTCAGGGCCATGACCACCCCCATCTGTCTGGTGGGTCATACGCACATGCCCATGATCTTCGAGACGTTGAAGGCCGATGTCTTCGACATGAAGTCAACCGACGTGAAGGCGTTTCTTCCTCGCGATGGCGTTTCGTTTACGCTCGATCAGAACGCGAAGACGATCTGCAATCCGGGATCGGTAGGTCAACCTCGTGACGGTGATTCGAGGGCCAGCTTCGCGGTGATCGACCTCAACGAATGGACATACACCATCCATCGCCAGCATTACGACATTGCCGGGGCGCAACTTGCATCGCAACGCCAGGGCCTTCCCGATGTGTTGGCACAGCGTCTTGCAATCGGCGCCTGATCTTCCTGCTTCCTTCCATCGCTTTTTCATTCGTGACTGCGCGCGTTATTCAAGTGCGCACAGCAAGACTTATCACACGATCCATTGTGCGATTTACTTGTTTTCCATGCAACACCGACAACAGCAACGCGTATAACCGTGGGTCTTGATCAGGCTCAGAAACGAACCAGCACCGCGTCTCTTCGACTGAGCGGTTTCGAGCAGAGGCTCGACGAAGAGTCAAGGTCCCCACATGACGCACCCAACGCCAAACCGTCCATGGCAGGGTGCGTCATCTTTTTAATCACGACTCGGTGCAACGCCGTCAATTTTTCTTCGCATTCGTGACGGCCAATCCAGGCGTGCGCATCAGCCTTCGGAAAAAATGGAATCACACCTTGATGTGTTTCCACCCGCCGTGAAAGAGCCGGGCACTGAACAACGTCGCTCGGACGACGAACTCGCCACACAAGGCATACCACACGCCGACGAGTCCGAGTTCGAACGTGACCCCCAGCAGGTAGGCGGCGGGCAATCGCACGCCATAACTCGACACGGTGGTGATGATGAATGTCCAACGTGCATCGCCGACGCCTCGCAGCCCCTGCCTGATGACCATGGTGATGGCAAAGAAGACCTGTGTAGCCCCCCCGATAAACAGCAACTGTGGCGTATTTTCAAGATGGATCGCCTTGTTGCTGACGATTGATGTCAGCCAATGGCCGCCAAACATGAAGACCAACCCCATCAATCCCATGATGACCACCGCCATCATGGTGCACGCGACCATGGCCTGCTGCGCCATGCGTGGATTGCCCGCCCCGAGGTATTGCCCCGCCAACGCGCCCGCTGCCGTGCCAATTGCAAACCCGGGCAGGAAGCTGAACGCTTCCCATTGCACCGCGATGATATGAGCCCCGAGGAAGCCTTCACCACTGACGCTTGCCTGAGCGATGATGCCGATGAACATCAAGACGAAAAGATTGACGGCCCACATCGAGATGCCTTCGAAAAAGTTCGGCACTCCCACGCGAATGATTCGTTTGAACATGGACCGACGAGGGGGCAATTGGGCTGCATGCAGTTTGAGATCATGGACACCCTTCATCAAGACCTTCAAGGTCATGAGGGCGCCCCAGCCGTAACTCAGAGCGGTTCCCAAGGCGATGCCAAACACATTCCAATCAAAGTCAAATGGGTTTTCCAGAACCCGAGAGCCAAAGCGAAGATCCGCCCCTGAAAACATCCAGGACAGCGCGATGTTCAACAGATTGACTTGAATCGAAATAATCGAGGGCTTGGTGGTTTCACCCGCGCCATGCAAACACATGGCCCCGACGAGCATGAACCCATAGAACGGCATCGAACAGGCAATCGTCCGGATGTATTGCACACAATAGGTTGACGCCTCGGTGGTCAACTGACACATGGTGGCCAGAGGCGGAGCCAGGAACCACAAGACGATTCCCACGATCACGCTCCAGAAGAGTCCGAGACTGATCGTCTGTCCCAGTGCGTGATCGCATTCGGAGAGATTCCCGCTTCCCATGGCCCGGGCGATGATGGCCTGGCCCCCGATGC
>JAPULD010000154.1 GCA_027295365.1 Planctomycetota bacterium | reverse complement strand
GCCGAACCCCCAGTCCCAGGCCGCCTTGGCCAACTCGGGTCGTTCGGTCACCAGGTCGCGTACGCCATCGACGTCGAAATGCGAACGCCTGACCACGTCGCGCACCAGCTTCGGATCCTGGTAGGGAATGCCCGGCATCGATCCAACGTCCCGGGTCGCGGCCCGAACCGTTTGACTGGTGAGGGTCAACCCGGCCACGCCTCCGGCGCTGGCGGCAAAGAAAAATCGACGCGAAAACGCAAGATCAGTCTGTGAGGTGCTCATGGTGGGCTCCAATTTCCTACCGTCGAATTACCCTGCAAACGTTCTCGATTCTTGTAGGTGGGATTGCATTGAAGGTTTCGCATGTTTCTGCTTTGGGGTAAGAAAGCCCGGTGTACCATCACGCTCGCTCACTAGATGACGGTCCCGACTTGAACGCGAACTGTCAGGACAAGGCGCAAGGATTCTCGTATTAAGCTAGTCTTCACCACTTCGCGAGGCCCTGAGGGCCATTTCCTTCATCCTGGAGCATTGATCATGACTCGTTTCACCAATGGCGCTCTTTGCATGAGCCTTTTCGGATTGATCGGAATTCTGTTGGGCTCAGGTTGCGAGTCGACACAATCTCAGGCCAGCCTCGGGGCACAGACGGAGATGTCACCCAAGGTGGCTTCGGTACCCCAGGAAGTTGAAACGGATCAAGCCGCGACAGAGCAGGTCACGATTCAAGCTGCGCCGAGCTACGAAGACGATCCCGCCGCCTGGACCAAAGCCAATTACACCAAACGCGAGTACATGATTCCCATGCGGGACGGGATCAGCTTGTTCACGGCCGTCTACGTCCCCAACGACGACTCGCAGCCCTGGCCCTTCATGATGAAGCGGACGCCTTATTCATGCCGTCCCTATGGTGAAGACGCCTACAGCCGCTCGCCCGGCCCCGAGGCGCAGTTCGTCAAGGACAAGTTCATCTTCGTGCACCAGGACGTTCGGGGTTGTTACCTGAGTGAAGGCACGTTCGTCAACATGACGCCCCACGTGCCCGAGAAGCTCTCAACCAGCGACATCGACGAGAGCAGCGACACCTACGACACCGTCGAATGGTTGCTGGAAAACATCGCGAATCACAATGGCAAGGTCGGGCAGTGGGGGATTTCCTATCCCGGGTTCTATTGCGCCTCGAGCATGATCGACGCGCATCCGGCCTTGATCGCGGTATCGCCCCAGGCCCCGATCGCGGATTGGTGGTACGACGACTTTCATCATCACGGAGCGTTCTTCCTGCCCCATTGTTTCGGATTCATCTCCGGGTTCGGCCTGCCCCGCCCCGAGCCCACCACGAGCCGGGCTCGACGCACGTGGGAGTATGGCACGCCCGATGGCTATGAGTTCTATCTGAACATGACGCCCCTGACCAAGGGCAACGAGAACTACCTGAAGGGCGGCATCGATTTCTGGAATCAGACGCTCGAGCACCCCAATTACGATGAGTTCTGGCAGTCGAGAAATATCCTGCCTCACCTGAACAACGTCGCCCCGGCGGTGATGACGGTGGGCGGGTGGTACGACGCCGAGGATTTGTACGGCCCCCTGAAGATCTATCGTTCCGTGGAGGCGAAGAACCCGGATGTGTTCAACGTGCTGGTCATGGGCCCTTGGGCGCATGGCGGTTGGGCGCGCGGTGCCGGCGACCGGCTCGGCAACGTGGAATTCGGGGGCAAACAGTCGGAGTTCTATCGCGAGAACATCCAGCGTCCCTTCTTCTATCACTTCCTGCGTGATGAGGGGGCCAACGATTTGCCCGAGGCGTATGTCTTCGAGACCGGTGCCAATGAGTGGCGGACCTTCGAGGCATGGCCCCCCGCGAACGTGGTCGAGCGATCGTTGTACATGAATGCCGATCGGAGCCTGACCTGGGACGCGCCGTCCTCGGATGACGAGGGGGCGTTTGACGAATACATCAGCGACCCGAAGACACCCGTGCCGTTCACCGAAACGATCAGCATGAGGATGACGAGGCCCTACATGACCGACGACCAGCGATTCGCGGGTCGGCGTCCCGACGTGATGACGTATCGAACCGAAGTGTTGACGGAAGACGTGACGTTGGCGGGTCCCTTGCTGGCTGATCTCTGGGTCTCAACTTCGGGCACCGCGTCGGACTGGGTGGTCAAGATCATTGATGTGTATCCCTCGGATCGTGATTCGTTCGAGGATCGCGAGGCATGGCAGGCCCAGGCTGGCTACCAGCAGATGGTGCGCAGCGAAGTGATCCGGGGGCGATTCCGCAACAGTCACGAGCATCCCGAGCCGTTCGTGGCGGGGGAGCCGACCTATGTCGATCTCGAACTCCAGGACGTGTTTCACACGTTCAAGAAGGGGCACGCCATCATGGTGCAGATCCAGTCCACGTGGTTCCCGCTGGTGGATATCAACCCGCATCACTACGCACCCAATGTGTTCAAGGCCCAGGAGAGCGACTTCATCAAGGCGACCCAACGTGTGTATCGAGGGGGCGAACACGCCACGAGGATCAGGGTGCAGGTGCTGGAAGATTGACATTCGCCATGCCGGAGCGGGAGCATCGATGGCGCTCGAAATGAAACCAATATGCGAGAAGTGCGAGTGGAATCTCCCGCCCGAGGTCGACGCCCGCATCTGCAGCTACGAATGCACGTTCTGCCCCGACTGCGCGAAAGCCATGGACCACGTCTGCCCCAACTGTAGAGGCGAACTCGTAGCCAGACCTAAACGAACAAATATACCTGAATCGGAGTGATTGGATAGAGAATTCAAGTCCATTTATCCGGCTCTGCAATCTCAAATTCACATTCTCCATGTCCCACAACCCGAAGAAACACGATGAATGTGATACCGCACAATGGATTGTGTGGAGTGGAAATTTTGTTCAACTCTTTGTTGTGAAGAATCGCCGTCCAAAATGGCGTGAAGTCGTTAAAAAAAGAGGCCGCAAAGGGTTGGCTCACATGGACAAGCTCCAATGGCATGTCGACGATGAAATGGGGAAATTTGTTCGTACCGTAGATGAGCCTGCACTCATTGATCAATTCCGGAATGATCGTGTACTCCTTTTTGACTTCTACGACGATCCGTATTTTCTATCCATTGAAGAGGCATTATCCACCGGTTTCGGGACAAGTTATCTTGCACTCATCGATGGAGGAAACCGTGCGATCATGTTTCCTGAAAATGGGGGCTTCATGGTTTTTGAGACCAGGAATAAGTTGAAGTATTAAAAATCGGCGCAATCTGCGAAATCTGCGGACTACACTTCTCCCATGGAAGACCGCCTCATCGCCTTGGAAGAGAAATTCGGATTCCTCGAACGGCAGGTCGAGCAGCTCGACGACGTGATCAAGGAGCTCTATGGCGTCGTTGAGACACTTCAGCGAGACTTGCGTGCCGTCAAGGGCTATGTCGAAAAAGTCGAGACGCGTATTACCGAGGGCACGACTCAAGGCGATCGACCCGAGCCTGAGTGAAGAGCCGGTTTGGGGTAGGATGCTCCGATGGACACCAGTCTCGTCAATGTCGAATACCGGGGATCGCTTGTTTCAATCATCCTGAACGACCCGGCGCGGCGGAACGCGCTGGGGCTGGCGATGTTCGAGGCTCTGGAAGTGGCGATTCATTCCGTGGAGCAGGATGAAGAGAGGCGAGTCGTGTTGCTGCGTGGGGAGGGCAAGGCGTTTTGCGCCGGGTTCGACCTGGGGGCGGCGGTTGAGAACCCCGACCTGATGGGGGAGTACATCCATCGGCTCAGCCAGATGAATCGGAGGCTACGACGACTCTCGCAGGTGGTCGTGGTCGAGGTGCAAGGGGCGGCGATTGCGGGGGGATGCGCCATGCTCAGCGCAGGTGATTTCGTGGTGATGGCGAATCAGGCGAAAGCGGGGTATCCCGTGCATGCCTTGGGGGTATCGCCCGCGGTGACCATTCCCACACTGCAGCAGGCGATCGGCCCGGGGGCGGCGCGTGACCTTCTCCTGGGGGGAAGGCTCATCGATGGCGTGGAGGCGAAGCGACTCGGGCTGGCGACGCACCTGGCCACGTCGAACGACACGGTGCACGAGGAGGCGATGGCGTTGTGCGATGAGCTTCTGGCCAAGCCTGAGGCCAGTCTTCGCATCACCAAGGCCTGGCTCAACGAGTTGGATGGTTCGATGGACGATTCGAGATTCGACGCGCCGGCTCAGGGTTCCATCGAACTGACGCATGGCGACGAGGCCAGGGAATTGTTGCGATCATTCTGGGCGTCGCGATAGGTGACGATCTATTTGCGGAAGTGCAATATTCGTTCCGAAAAACGCCGGGAACAAAATCGAAAAATTACAAGCCGCAACTCCCTGAATTCGAGTGGTTTGCATGGCGTTGCGCCTTATTGCGCAGACTTGTTCTTGACTGTTTCAATTTCCGTGGCAGGGTATGTGTAGAGAGGACGCATTCAGAACAAGCCGGGACCACATTCCGGCATCCAGGTCTGCGGATGCTCTTCCATCCGTGCACTTGGATATACCATGTGCTCGACGGACATTCACCATGCCGTCGAGCTTTTTTTCATTAATCATTTCACGTCGCCTTGTTTGTGCGCATCGAAACGGCGCGCCAAACGTTGTATCGGTTTGGAGTTGGGCATGATTCATCACGAAGCGATCTCGCTTTCGACGCAAGGTCATCGCGACATGCATGACCTGACGGAAAAAGTTCAACACATCGTCACGACCTCGGGCGTGCGCATCGGTCTGGTCAACATCTTCAACGTCGGCAGCACCGGGGCCATCGGCGCCATCGAATTCGAGCCGGGCCTGCAACGCGATCTCCCCGAGATGCTCGACAAGCTCTTGCCTCCAAATCGCGAGTATGGACATGAGCAGGCCTGGCATGATGGCAATGGCCACTCTCACCTTCAGGCGACGCTGATGGGCCCTTCGCTGACGATCCCCATCCGCCAAGGGATCATGCGGCTGGGCACGTGGCAACAAGTCATTCACCTGGAATGCGATGTCAGACCTCGTGAGCGAGAGATCGAGGTCACGGTCATGGGAGAATGACGACGTACCTCATGAGATCCCGGGTTCAAGACGGGGTGAATATCGCCAACGTGCGGCCACCTCGATCTACTTCACCGGTCCGGACCAGCCCCAGTTTCGTTGCGAGTTTCAGGGCTCCGACATTCTTTTCATCGACCAGGGCGATCATGGATTCGCTCGGCAATTCCTCGGACGCATAATGAATGACCGCGGCACACGCCTCGGCCCCCAGACCATCTCGTCGCGCAGAAGCGTTGATGGCACATTGCAAAACGAGACTTGTATTGCCATCTATGGTCTGACGACGCAGTCCACATTGCCCGACCACCTGGCCCAGTTCGGGATTCACCACGCTGAGCAGGCCGATCCCTTCACGTCGAAACTCCTCGGTGTGCGCCATCAACATGGCGCGGAGCGATTCTTTGGGCGTGGAATCTCCGCTCGCCAAAGCGAGGCCGACGCCTGGATCGGCATACAACGTCTTCAGATCCTCCAGGTCATTGAGCATGGAGTGCCGGAGCAGCAGGCGACGGGTCTCGAGAATCTTCATAAATGCAGGACTTCCGTGATGAGCAGATACAGCGAAACGAGCACGGGGATGGCGGACACCACCACCCCGAATCGTGCCAGTCGGCGGGCCATGACATTATTACGTCGGCCGACAACTTCGCAGACGAGCATGACGAACAGGATAAGGCAGAATTTGAAAACGATCAGCCCCAGATAGCCCATGAGGCTGAGTATCGAATTGTCAAAGGGATTGGATGGCGTGCCCTTCAAGCTTTCGAGGATCATTTTCGCCAAGGGATTGATCTCATCGCCTTCGAGACCTTCGAGAATCACCCAGGTCAGCGTGAGGTCAAGACACGAGACGAATACGAGCCATACGTATTCGTTGGGATAGCGCATGGGGGGCAAATCAAGGAAGCCCGGATGCTTCGGCGCCTCAGGCTGACCGGTTGATTCTGAAGGGTTGGACTTGGATAGGTCCGACATCGTGTGTAAAACTGAGAATTTCAGGTCATGGTTGGGGGGGGCGAGAGATTCGGGGGATCAGGGGGCCGGGGGTATCCGGGGGCGGGGGCGGGGGGTGTGTTCATCTCAGCAGCGCACTTGGACTGGAAATAGAGTCGTCTTCATTCGCTGAGCGTCAGAAACGACTTGATCCGCTCGAGCACGAGCATGACCGACACCATCAGGGGCAAGGCGGAGATCGCCACCCCGGTCCAGGCCAGACGCATTCCCGTGCGGTCTTTCTTGCGTCCCACAATTTCGCAAATCACGATCACGAAGATCATGAGGCTGAACTTGAACACGATCATCCCGGTGGACCCGAAGTTTTCGATGACCCAGGCCACAATGGGATTGGCCTCGTTGCCTTCGTGTTTCACCAGGATTATCCAGGTGCAGATGATGTCTATCGCGGAAATGAAGATGAGCCACACGTAGGCCCTCGGATAGCGCATGGGGGGCAGGCTGAGGAATTTCGGTCCACCATCGGCAGGTCGATTCATATCCGCCATGGCGTATAGGATACCAGGAATGAACTCGCGTTTGGGGCGTCGCGTCAAGCTCTCCAATATCGATTCTTCCATCGTCCTTCAGGCCCGAGCCTCGAAGGCATGAAGAGAGCTTCAGGGATGGATCTCCGAGGTCCGGGGTGGGTAGGATCAAGGGAAGTTTTCACAAGGAGCAGACATGCCAACTTCGCAGGACGCCACCGTGTTTCGTTGGGAGGATCTTGAGCAAGATTCACCCATGGACCTCATTACCCGCCGTCGCATCATCGGAGATCGATTCATGGTTTCCGAAGTTCATCTGGCCAAGGGGTTCTCGGTCCCTTCGCATCGTCACGAGAACGAGCAGATCGCGATGGTCATGCATGGGCGTATCCGGTTCACGATTGGCGAGGGTGATGCGGTGCGCGAGGAGACCCTGGTCGGGGGCCAGGTGCTGCACCTGCCATCGGATGTGCCTCATGGGGCGGAGGCCTTGGAGGATACGCTGATCTACGATCTCTTCAGCCCCGTCAGTGAAAAGACGGGTATCGACAGAGAGTGATTCAAGTTTCGAGGAAAGGAATGCCATGCCAGCCGCTCAGGACGCCACGGTGTATCGATTGGAGGATCTTGAACAGGATTATCCCCGCGAAGGCATCGAGCGGAGAAGAATCGAAGGCGATCGGTTCATGCTGCTCGACATTCGCCTGAAGAAGGGCGCAGTCGTCCCGATGCATGCGCATGAGAACGAGCAAATGACAACGGTCATTTCAGGCCTTCTCAGATTCACCATTGGCCAAGGCGATGAGGTCCGGGTGGAAACGCTTGGCCCGGGTCAGGTACTGCACCTGCCCTCAAACTTCATTCATGGAGCTCAAGTGCTGGAGGACACAGTGGTCTACGACGTCTTCAGCCCAGTCAGCGAAACGATCGGCGTGGATCAGATCGACGACTGAATCACTGTACCTGACAGATGAATCAATACGAAGCGGCCGCTCGAATCACCGATCGGCCGCTTTTTCTTTTCTCCCGCTTCCTCCGCCTCTGAGCGTCCTTCTTCCTTCACTTCAATATTCGCAACGGGCGCGGCGGCGGTTTCATGTGTATCGGTGATCGATGAAGAAGGGAGTGGGAGCCCCTCAGTACGTCGCTTCCCGGGAGAGGAAAAGCGAAGAACCGAGTGATCATCGTTCACGCGTCGCCGCCGCGACCCGCGGCTATGGTTCGTCGTGCCAGGTGTCGCTGAACACGTCGTAGATGAGTGACAACATCGCGGGTTTGGAGGGCAGGCCAGACTCGGCGCAGACCCCCACATCGATCGAGGTGGTGTACACCTCGGTTTCAATGGGACGCACGCTGATCTCGCCCCCGATGTCGAGCAGACGCTGCACCTGCCAGGTCTCGGGCGGCGTAACGTCCTGCACCGATCGCTTGCGCAAGGCGGCCACGTAATGCCGAAACGCTTCGGCCACCACCAACAGGGCGTGTTCACGATGGCGAACATCCAGTTCAATCCCGCCTGCACCTTTCGGATGCAGGGAGGCGATGGCGCGACACTCGAATTCCAGGGGTGAATCGCCCCTGGCGATGGCGCTCACGATCGCCTCGACATCGCGCGGCTCAAGGGGGCCATCCACCCGAACCGCGGCAAATTTTCGATTCGCAGCCTGACCGACGAACGCACGAAGTTCGTGATCCGGCAGGATCTGCGCTGCCTGGTTTTCCAGGTCGACCAACAGGGTCATCGCTTCGACGCCTCCAAAATCGCTCCAACGTGACATGACATCGGAGAACCGCAAAGGCTGCAGATGAAGCCTGAATCCGAAACCCGTCGATTCTAGAGAGGCTCTCATGGCGGCCAGCATGCCCGCCAATGACCCCCGAGGATGGGCATCGGAAGAAAAGAAATTACCTATGAATGCGTTGGGGCTCGCGGGGTTCATGGCGCTGCGCCTCCTTCAAATCCGGATTCTCCGTGGTGAAAAAGGCAAAGGGTTACACAGGCGTTCGGCATTTCAATGACTGAGATAGGGCGGCGTTTCATCGGAGGGCTCCTGGGTGAGGTCATCGGGACAAGAAAAAACCCTGCCTTGGGGCAGGGTTGTCGTTGCGTTTGGTGCGTGTCAGTGTGGAATGCTACGCGTGCACAACGTCAACCCTGTCCGCCTTCCAAAGGCGGCAGTTCATCGGGCAAATAAAGTTGACGTGTGTGTGCTGAGACATTCGCTATTACTCTAGACCCAAATGGGGGGTCGTCAATTTCAAGATTCCGATTTTACCATCAACTTTTCACGTCGATGGCAAAATGGCCTGAATAGGGGAAACCGACAAGTCCTTCATCGGCTCAACAAAAGCCCCACCGTGGTCAATCCATCAAGGTGACGATGCAGTTGATCATCTGTAATGGCTGGTGAATCTGGGATGACGTCCCCAGAAAAATGAAAAAACAAACGATCACGAACTCTCCAGGCTTCCGGGGGTCAGAAACTGATGACGAGGGTTGCCTGGGCGGAGATGTCGTTCTTTGAGATGTCCGAGGCGCTTTGGGAATCGTATTCATGCTGGAGTCCCAACCGCAGGGATACCCCCTTGAGTTTGTCGATGGCGATCGACCAGTCGAGGGCGGATTCGACTCGGAACTCGCCACTCTCGTTGAGGTCGGGGAAGTAGCGAGTGATGCCCAGCAGATGTTGATCTTCACTGAGTCTCAGGTTCATATCGAGGCCGACCAATCCTTCCGGGGCGAGATCCTCGTTGTCGGAGCCAAACTCCTGGCGAAGACCGCCCCCGACGCGTCCGATCAGCTTGAGAAACTCCACGGGATTGCCCGTCTCATCGACTTCCTTGAGTTCGAGAAATCGATAGCCAAGGCCGCCACTGCCGGTGAGCCGCTCATCCCAGGTATCAAACTCCGCTCGCTCATAACGACCCTGACCGAAGGTGCTCCACTTCGATATTTCGTCGTTCCATTCGGTGAAAAATCCCACGTCGAACCGATCGACAGTGCGATCGCCATTGTTGGTGGAGAGCCGATAGTTCATGTCCGCCCGAGTCACGTTGCCAGGAGTGGTTTTCGTGGTCCGAAATCGAATGACCAGATTGCCGGTGTCGGTCGGTCCGTCGGTGATGTTGCCGCCAAATTCGAGTTGCGAAGCCCAATGTACCCGAGGGGTATCGGGGGACGAGGCTCTATTCGAGTCCTCCTGATCCGTGGTCGTGTCCTTGCTTGGGGTCGGGGCAGGGAGCGCTGGGTTGGCCGGGATCATTCTTGTCGGGATCAGGATGGCCTCGATGGGTTTGTCGTCGATAGTCCGGATATCCGAGGTTGCGATCGTCAGGCGACCCAGAATGGGATGCTGCACCACGAAACTATCAATGCCTCGATCGAGAATGACCACGCCAATGAGTTTCTCGCCACTGACCAGGACCATATCGGAGGCTAGGGCGGGGCGGGCGATGAGGATCGCGATGACGAGGCCCAACCAGAAACGCACCGTGCGTAGTTCTTTCATGCGCGTGGATCTTTCAAAAGTCTGTTGCACCAGAGTAGGCCTCGACCCGGTCCGGTGCATGCACTCGTCAACCATACGTCTCTAAATACGAATCCGTCGGCTGTTCGCTCATCGCCAAGACGATGGCAATCACAGCAGGAATCGCCACCAGCGACGCTCGGATGAGCACGCCCACCCAGGGAGGGCGTTTGGTCACCAACGGAATTTCACCCAGCCAGAGCAGGGGAATCACGAGAAGCATGAGCGGAAAGGCATACCACGGTGCATCGCCATAGTAGTACCACGCCTGAAGCCAGAGCGCCGTGGGGGGGATGGCCGCGAGCATCGGGGTCGCTCCCCCGGCAAAGGAAAGCTTTGGATTGAGCCAAGCCACGACGAGGGCTGCCCCGCATACGCCACTCAGTGCGCCGTAGGTCAAGGCGAGGGAGATGCCACCGGTTTTTTCGGTGAACATGGCCAAGCCAGTGAACAGGACCATGAACGACAAGGGAAGCGAAGCCCCGGGTCTTCTCGTGGCCAGGGGTTCGAGCAGAAGCCAGGCGATCAATCCCGCGCCACACAGACCGGGCAGACCCCACAAGGCAAACGTCGGATTGTCGATGGGTTTGATGAGAAACCCGATCGCGAGAACAATCGAAAGCGATGCCAGGACGGGTTTCCATTTTGAGGTGCGAATCAACGCGAGAAACAGGCCGATCGCGCCCATCGCGATCGCCACGTACAGGATCCAGTCAATCTTTGCGCTGGGCTTGAACGCTTCCAGGGTCGCTTCCCAGTGGCCCGGCGTCGTGGGGGATGATTC
>JAPULD010000153.1 GCA_027295365.1 Planctomycetota bacterium | reverse complement strand
TCATGCGGTGCATGTGCCGATGGATGGTCGCCAATATCGCGTGAGCCAGCAATGGCTT
The DNA here is from genome assembly GCA_027295365.1 of Planctomycetota bacterium. Taxonomy (GTDB): domain Bacteria; phylum Planctomycetota; class Phycisphaerae; order Phycisphaerales; family SM1A02; genus JADFSH01. The sequence continues at coordinate 9,239 of JAPULD010000153.1, read as the reverse complement.
TCCGAGTACCACCGGGACGTTGATCGATTCTTCGCCAATGTCGCGGAACGTGGAGGGGGTCGCAAGGTCATCCTTCTGGAAGCCGAGCAACTCGTACCCTCGATCATGCATTTCGCGCTCGAAGAAAGTTGGTGGCCGATCTTCGACGAGTTCTACCTGCACTACCTGGACGTCTGTCGTTGAGTCGGATCAGTCGTCCACGGGTTCCGCTTTCGTAAAATCCAGGAACGGCTCGACCGGCACGGGCCAGAGCACCCAATCGCCTTCGGGAGGCCGGCTGCTCGGGGGAGGCGACTTTTCCAATGTCCATTGGTTGGACAGGGGATTGTCCTGACCCCCAACGTCGTCGCGATCAGCCCCCCTTGCATACAGGAGGGGATGATCATCCACGAGCGTATACAGCAGCGGCTCACCCGTAAAACGATCGATCGGCGATTCGGGCAGCAACCCCGGTGTCAACTCGGCAAGCGATTCGGGCCAGTCGCCATTCCGCCTTCGATACAGTTCCAGGGCAATGGCGGTGAGAAGGGCATCGCGTTGCATGATCACTCGATCCGACTGTTGAGCCGCTCTCGTCAAGGCGGGCATCAGAGTCACCAAGGGCAGGTATTTTATCCGCAGGTATGGGGACGCAAACCACTGCTCGATCTGCTCCATGGACTTGCTGGGCTGGCGTTGCCAGGGCGGCGTGGCCGCGTAATTGTCCATGGCGTCCATGAAGTGGTCGTGTTTCTCGACCAGCTCGGCACGATCGACCATGACGGTGCGGAGCAAGGGCCCATGCGAGAGAAGCGTCGCGAGGACATCATTGGAAGTCCCCTGATCGAACGACCAGCCCATGAGGTTTCGGAGCAATCGAACGCCATCCGCGGTCAAGTGTCCGTTGCCGGATCCGTCGTCGGTGTAGAGACGCTGTACGATGTCGAGAAAACCCAGACGCTCGCCATTGAATCGGACCCGCATCATCGCATCGTCGAAGGGCGCGAATCGATGGGCCATGTCACTGAGTTGCCGATCATCAAAGAGCTCGGGTTGCCGGGCCAGCAAGATGGCGGTGGTGTCGATCGCCAGTTGCAATGTCGAGAGCGATACGAGATCGTTGATGATGAAAGGCGTCTCCCGAAGATGTCGGGTGATACCGAGCATCGCCTCGATGTCGGCCAGGGTCGTCTCGGAATCACCTTCCGCCGCGGCCCGCAATGCATCGGACTGAAGAATCCTGGCCAGTTTTCGCAACTCGCTGAGGTGGGGCAGCAAGATCGCATACATGCCACTTTCCTCGATGTCCCGTTCGGAAAACTCGATCGTGGGCCACAATTCCTGCTCTTGTGGGGTCAACTCGTACCCGGGCAGGAAGCCGAATCCTGGCATGCTTGCCGCCTGACGAATCTGCACCAGTCGTTCGGCCTGCCCCATCAGATAGGTCTCGGTGATCTCCCATCCCGGCTCGCCGGGTCGAGGTTCGCGGTTTGAATTGCCTTTGTGGCTCGGTGCCTCGGGCATCCCCAGCAACGCGTTCAGATAAACGGGCCACGCCCGGTCGGAAACCGGAACAGCCATCGCCACTTCATTGATCTGCAAGCGATAGTCGATCGAGGGCGAAGGCTTGCTCAAGAAAAGCGATGCCGCGGTGAACAGGTACAGTCCCAGCCCCAGGGCGAAGAGCAGACCGATTGCTTTCACGCTGTAGGCGAGCGTCTGCCACCAAATCGGGCGCAGTCGTTTCTTCGCGCGACGAATCAATCGACCAGCCCGACGGACATCACCAAAGGCATTGGCCAAATCCGCCGGCGACGCGCCAGTCTCCAGACCATCGAGAAAGTGGGCAATCAACTCATCGGCGACCTCGGTCCGCTCCAGTCGCGTCAACCGCGTTGCCTTGACCAGTTCAATCACCTTCTTCCCCAGTGATTCAGGCAGGTTGGCGCTGACAACCTTGCCTTTGAGATCCAGACGCCCCGAGACGTCGCCTCGCATCACATCACGCAACGGCGTGTATCGAAGACGCGTCCAGAGACTGATCACGGCAGAATCCGAAGCGGACGGTGCATCACTCATGTCAACGCCTCCCGCACCGATGCGGATGGAGCGATCACCCCCAGCGAGATCATGGCGGCGGTCAAGGCCTCCCACTGCTGCGTGTCCTTGATCAGTTTCTTGTGCCCTCGATCCGTCAGACAGTAATACTTGCGTTTACGTTTTGAATCGGACTCGCGCCACGTCGCGCGAATCAGCCCCTTGGCTTCGAGGTTGTACAGCATGGGATATAGCGTGGATTGCCCCATCGCGAGGACCCCATCGGATTGCTTGGCCAGCGATTCAACCAGCTGGTAGCCGTATTTTTCGCCATTTTCCAATAGTTTAAGGACGGCCAAGGGCCCGGCTCCCCGCATCAACTCACGTTCGACTCTCATGATGTGCTCCCAAGGCTCAATCGGCCACATACTATATACCACATAGTATGCGAAGTGGAACTTGCAACGTCCAATCGATTTCACGAAAATCTTTACGATGCGATCCACGCCTCACCTACAGTGACTTCACAGCTCATGCGACGCTTTCTCATGGTCCAATTTCTCGTCGGCATCATGGTCGGGACCATTGTCCTTCAGGCCAAGGCCTTCGATCCGCCTGATTCAGTCCCGCCCACAATGGATTCTGCCTCCCAGGGAGAGCGAGCATCCCTTCGACGACTCTCCGAATCGATCACCTGGGTCCGCCGCGCCATCGTCGCCATGCGTCTGGAGCGATACCGCGACGAGACGAGCCTGAACTTGCTGATGAAGCTGGCCAAGGATCCCTCGTGGCAGGTGCGTTGTTACGCCATTCGGTCGCTCGCTCGGTGTGGGGAGAGTGTCCCTGAAGACTTCTTCGCCCTGGAGCAGGAGCCGCGCGTGGTCCGCGCGATTCTCCGCCATCGATACACATACGACGTCACGCGTCTGGCGCGGGGGATGAAAGTCCTCGTTCGCTCCAACCAGCTGAATGACAAGATTCTGGCGTGCGAATTGGGCGTCGTCAGTGGCGACGAGAAGTTGTTTGAACTGGCCAAGGAAACCACCAAAACAGTCATCCTCCGCATGGGACGAATCGAGGCGGGCGCACTCTCGCCCCGACTGGCCTACCTAACCGGCCAGAAGGACATGAGGAAGCATTACCGCTGGCATGATTGGGTGCTCAAGTCAGGTCGACGCTTTGCGGTGCATGCCCGGTACAGCCTCGGGACCACGACGCAAGACCTGGCCCCTTCCCTGTTGGCGACGTTGCCATCGGATCGATTCATTGCCCTTGAAGATTATCTTGCCACGTTGGGCAAAAGAAAACTGGATCTCGCCATCGTGCTGGATTGCACGGCCAGCATGGCCCAGGAACTGGCCCAGGCCCAGGGCGGCATCGACGACATGATGATGTTCGTCAGCGACGTGGTCGCAGATCTGCGGATCGCCATCATTGGATACCGCGATCGACAGGATGAATTCAAGACCAAGGCCTGGGACTTCACGTCCAGTCTCGAGACGGCCCGGAAACAACTCTGGCAACTGACGGCCGAGGGCGGGGGCGACAATCCTGAAGCCGTCCAGGACGCACTGGAGCTGGCCTACACGAAATTGTCCTGGCGCAAAGATAGCGACAAGACACTCGTGCTCGTGGGTGACGCGCCGCCACATGTCGGACGCGGCACGAGTTGCATCAACATGGCGAAACGTGCGCATGACATCGCTGAACTTCTCACGCATGTGATCCAAGCCGCGGGCAAGGACGTGAAGCACTTTCCCGAAATCGCCGAGGCGGGCGGGGGCCAATGCGTCACGCTTGAGGATGGTGATTCCCTGATCGCGCAGATCACCGGCCTGACGCTTGGCGATGCGTTCGAAGAGGAATTCCAGGAGTTCTTTCGGGTATATCTCGAATTGTGTCGTTGAAGGCTTTCTGGATCCGCGCCAACGACGACGACGCGATTACCGATCCGGTTTTTCGTAAACCATCATCTTCTGCTCGGTGATGTTGCCCGAGGATTGCCCCAGCATCTCGGAGAAGGCGCTTTCAGCCATCACCACCGCCTTGTGCGCCGCCTTTTCGGGAGACACTTTGCCACTCCCCACGGATTCACCAAAGCCTCCCAAGGCACCCGCGACGAGTCGCGTAATCATTTCAAGCTCACGTTCAGTCCGCTCGGCCATGTCAAACCCCTGTCCTGACGGTTGGAAAAACCCTGAATCTCACCTATAGACTATATCACAAACTCACATCATTCCCCTTCACAAAAAGCATCGGTGGCCTTCGAATAGGCTTTTCAAGCCATTTTTCATGACCTTTCATGACATCTTCGGTCCCAGCCAGACCCACAAGCCGATGCAGATCCCGGCCAGACCAAGCCCCAAGGCGAAGGCGCTCCAGAACCCGAGTCCCAGCCGATCCGCAAAGGCCAGGGGTAGAAAAAAGGGCAATCCCAGCGGGACCAGAACTAATGTTTCTTTGGCCAACACCATGATCTTGGTGAGTTGCTGTTCCTTCTCCCAGACCAGCAAATACGCCACGATACTGGTCAGGGGTAACGTCAGGATGATCGCCGCGATCCGAGGGCGACGACCGGCCAGTTCAGTAACCAACGCCAGCACCCCGGCGGCCACAATATATTTCCACGCCTGCGTAAGCAACCAGATCTTCATCGCGGACTCCTTTCATGAGGCTAAATCACATTGACCATGGTACCTTTCACCTCGTTTCATTCGCGGCCCATCGGCCCAACGGACGATAGAATCATTCCATGCTGAAGCTTCATCACCTTAATATCCTGACGACGTTCGCCATGCTGATCATGGCGTTTCTGGTCGGATGTAAGGACTCATCGACTCCGAATCCGGCCACGCCAGTCCTCAGCGATTTGAGTTCTCTGGACCCGACCGCGGCGGATTACATTCGGGAAAAACACCAAGCGGTTCTGGCGACCCTTGACGATGCCATCCTGAGGGCTGATCTCGCCATGGCATTTCATGCTCATGCCATGTTTGATTCAGCCGCGACTTCGTATCAGGAAGCCTTGAAACTGGACGAGAGTCAAACTCGCTGGTGGTACCTGTTGGCCCGAGCCCAGAAGAGTCTCGATCAGGACGAGGCGGCGTTGGCATCGATCGAACAGGCCATCCAACGCAATGCCGACTACCCGGCGTTGCGAGTGCGCCAGGGATTCTGGCAACTCGACTTGGGACGATTTGAGAAGGCGGCTCTGGCCTTTGAGGCGGCCCTGGCCATCGAGCCCCACCACCCCATCGGGAAGATCGGTCTCGCGCGTGTGCGGTTGTCGCAAGATCAAACCGACGAGGCGATCTCGATGTTGGCGGACCTGCGCCGCGATGTACCTCGTGATCCCTACATCGCGTATCTCCTGGGAACCGCCTATCGCCAGGTGGGACGAATGGAAGAGGCGCAACCGCTGCTTGAAATCGGCACGGGGAGTCAACTCAGCTGGCGAGGCCAGGATCCCTGGTCGGGGGACATGCAGAAACTCGAACGAGGACTCAAGGTCGAGTATCAACGAGCGCTCGACTACATCGCCCTCAAACGGCACGATCTGGGTATCGAGATCCTGAATGAGCTCCATCAGCGCTATCCGGATGAACTCCCGGTTCTGACAAGCCTGGGCGGAGCTTGCATCGCGACCAAACACTATGAAGAAGCCTCAGAAGCCTTGCAAAAAGCCTTGGTTCTCGATGAAGAACACTTCGTCGTTCATCTTCAGTTGGCATCGTTGGAATTGAATCAGCAGAACTTCGATTCGGCGCTGCACCATGTGGAGACTGCCATCCGCCTGAATTCCTCGCTGGCGCACTTGCAAGATTTGAAGGGCCAGATTCTTTTCGAATCAAACAACTATCAAGAAGCCGAAACTGCTTTTCTACTCGCCATCAAGATGGCCCCAGACAACGTCCAGTCACATCTGCGACTGGTCGTAGCCTACAACAAGCTCGGCAAGGTCCATCCCTGCATCGAGTTGCTGAAGACCATGATTCAGCGTTTCCCGAATGTTCCCGACAGTTACCTCATGTTGGCGCAGATCTACCATCGTATGGGGCAAGCCGTTGGGGCCCAGGAAGTAATCAAGGTGGCGGAACTGCGTTTCCCGGATCATGAACCACTGCAGAGGTTGAAACGCTCGATGGGAATGGAATAGCTCGAGCCCCCACCATGTCTTCCTGCCCTCGTTCCGGGTGATTGATTCGTGGATTCGAATTTGGAGGCCCAGATGATCGAACGCAACGCTTTGCCCCGCACCATCGTCGGCCTGCTCGGATTTGCTTGTTTCGTAGTCGTCGTCGGGGGCATGCAGTTGGCCCAATCGCTCGTGGTGCCATTCCTGTTGTCGGTGTTCGTGGCGACGCTGTGTTCGCCACTGTTGTTCTTCCTGACCGGCAAAGGCGTGCCCAACTCCCTGGCGATGCTCCTCGTCATCGTGGGTGTGCTCGTCGTGTGCCTGGTCGCCTTCGCCCTCTTGGGGCATTCAATGCAGGATTTCATAAGCAACCGGGAAACCTACGAGCTGGCGCTGAATCAAAAAAGGGACGCCCTGCTCGACTGGCTCAAGCAATGGGATATGGGCGTGAGCAAGGAGGATTTCAACAAGTTCATCAACCCCGAAAAACCCCTGGAGCTATTGGTCGGCATCCTCAACGGATTCCGCAGCGTGCTGAACAACGCTTTCATCATCATAATCACCGTCATCTTCATCCTTTCTGAATGGACGATCTTCGAAGACAAGATGTGCGTGATCTACAAGGGCGATCAGACCAAGATCGACCGGTTCTATTTAATGCTCACCAAGGTGCGACGTTACATGGCCCTCAAGTGCATGGTCAGCCTGATTACGGCCATCTGCGTCTACATCCTCCTGCTCATCGTGGGCGTTGACTTCCCATTGCTCTGGGCCGCCCTTGCCTTCGCCTTCAACTTCATCCCCACCATCGGCTCCATCATTGCGGGGGTCATCCCCGTCATGCTGGCCCTCGTCCAGCCAGGGCTGGGGATCTGGCCCGCGATCTGGACCACCCTCGGGTACGCTCTGATCAATGGCGTGATCGGCAACTACATCGATCCGAAAATCATGGGCAAGGACTTGGGGCTCTCGACGCTGGTGGTGTTCCTCTCCCTGGTCTTCTGGGGATGGGTGCTGGGCTATGTAGGCATGCTTCTGTCGGTCCCCTTGACGGTCACCGCCAAGATCATGCTGGAAAGCTCTCCCGAGACGCGTTGGATGGCCGTGCTGCTGAGTGCCTCCAGCGGATCGTCCGATGACCCCCCGGAGTCCCCGGCTCCCTCGGCTCCCTCGGCTCCCTCGGATATCACATCGTAGAGTCATGATTTGGAATCTTGATTCTCCAACGTGATCCTCGTGGAATCATCGGCATCACTTCTGTCCCGAGCGTCCATGATTGCCTATGAATGAGCCTCATGCTGTATGCACTGTTGCTTTGTGTCGCTCTTGTCCCTTGCGTGATCTACGCGGTCGTCGTGCTCATGGAAGTGCCCGGCATGGCTGACGAGCGACTCGGCGTTCTGGAAGAGCTTCCCGATGACGTGGGCGAGTGGAAGCTCGACACGGAATCGGAACAGGCCCGAGCCGCGATAGATGATGGGCTGATCTGCGAAACAAGGCTGTGGATCACCACGTCCATCATGCAGTTCAATCGTGAGAAGATCTATCGCCAGGTGCGCTATCTCGACCCCAGGACCCTGGATGTGGTGCGATCGGAAAAAGACATCCGCATCAAGCGCAAACGGGTGAAAAAGCGCTGATCGAATCTACATTGGCTCAGCCCTCGGACACCCAGCCCTGCTTGACTTGCGTGCGATCAAGCGCGCCCCAGCATGCTTCGAGCATCTCGCCCACCCCCTGCTTCGTCACCCCACTGGTGATCATGGGACGTTCCCCCTTGGCCAGACCAATTTTCCCCGCCAGACGCTCGATCAGCGTCTCTTGATCTTCATCCGCGACAAGATCGATCTTGTTCAGGACGATGATCTCGGCTTTTTCAGCCAAGGCGGTGGAGTATTGCCTCAGCTCTTCGCGAATGACGCGATAGTTATCCGCCGGATCCGATCCATCGATCGGCATCAGGTCAACGAGATGGACGATCAGGTTGGTTCGCTCGATGTGGCGGAGAAATTCATGCCCCAGCCCCGCGCCGTCGGCGGCCCCTTCGATCAACCCGGGAATGTCGGCGATGATCATCCGTCGCTCACCCGGCAACTCGGCGATCCCGAGGTTGGGCGACAAGGTCGTGAATGGATAATCGGCGACCTTGGGCGTGGCCCGACTGAACGACGACAACATGGTCGACTTGCCCGCGTTGGGCAGCCCCACGAATCCGACATCCGCGATGAGCTTCAATTCCAGCCTCAGCGTCTTCTCTTGCCATTCTCCACCAGGCGTGAACTCACGGGGCGTCTGATGGGTGGAGCTCTTGAAGTGCTCGTTGCCGAGCCCCCCCTTGCCCCCATGGGCCGCGATATATCGCTGATCATGCTCCGTGATGTCGGCCAGCAACTCTCCAGACACCTTGTCATGGACCAGTGTTCCAAGCGGAACGAGAACCACGCGATCATCTCCATTGGCCCCATACATGGACTTGCCTAAACCGGGAAGTCCATTGGTCGCCCGGCGATGTGGATGCCGGGTCAAGGCGAGCAACGTGGCCTCGCTTGAATCTCCAACGATGACGACATCCCCCCCATCACCCCCATTGCCGCCATTGGGACCGCCCTTGGGGATGAATTTTTCCCTTCGGAAGCTCATGCAGCCATCGCCACCCTTCCCGGAGCGGATATAGATTGTGGCGCGATCGATGAGCATGTGGTTGAAATCCAGAGGTGTCTTGAATCCCGGTTGTTCAGGTGATTTTCTTGTCTGAGGGGGGAATTGAAAACGGGGCGTCCCAACGACGCCCCGCGGTTTGAAATCAACCAGATGTGAGCGAGATCAGGCGGCGCCGGCCTGCTTTTCGACTGCGGTGTACCGAGGGACATCCGGGTCCGAAGGCATGATATCGACGAAGCGACCGCGATATCGCACGGTGCCCTCCGCGACTGAGTACAGGGTGTGGTCCTTGCCCTTCCGCACGAGATACCCAGCTTTGAACTTCGTGCCGCACTGCCGGATGATGATGCAACCGGGACGCGCAACTTCACCGCCGTAGAGCTTGATACCACGGTACTTGGGATTGGAATCACGACCGTTACGGGTC
>JAPULD010000152.1 GCA_027295365.1 Planctomycetota bacterium | reverse complement strand
TCCTCGTCCCGGTCCAGGAATGGCTGGATCAGCGCCTCAGCTTCTTCGGGACGCCCCTGCTTGTCATACGTGTCAGCCAACGCGGCCACCGCATGAGGTGAGTTGGATTTCAGCCTGAGGGCACGCTTGAGCGAGGTGATCGCCTCCGGGTAACGCCCCTGGTAGGTTCGGGTCTGGCCCAGCGCGATATGGGTCATGAACTGCTTCGGATCGAGCTTGATGCTTTTCTGATAGTGCCGGGCCGCTTCATCGAGTTGCCCATTCGTCTCGGCAAGCTCGCCAAGGATGGCATACAACAAAGGGTTCTTGCGACTGGCCTTCATCGAAGCTTCGCAAATCGCCCTGGCTTCGGAAAAACGACCTGCGCGAAGCAGGCGATACGCCTGGTGCAGGTCTGATCCCGGCGAGGCCCCCATCTAGCCTTTGACCATATCCAGGTTCGTCGGGAAACGTTGCAAGGCGCCGAGCAACTGCTGGATCTGCATCGGGGGCGGCATGTTCAGCAATCGTCGCCTTAATGCGGTGACCGTCTTGATCTCCTGATCGGTCATCAGCAGATGCTCCTTGCGGGTTCCCGAGGAGGCGAGGTTGATCGCCGGGAACAAGCGTTGTTCCGCGATGGATCGATCGAGGATAAGTTCCATGTTGCCGGTGCCCTTGAACTCCTCGAAGATGATCTGGTCGGCCCGGGAACCGGTGTCCACCAGGCAGGTGGCGATCATGGTCAGGGAACCGCCTTCCTCGGCGTTTCGGGCAGCGCCGAAGATCTGCTTGGGAACCTCCAGGGCCCGGGAATCAAGACCACCCGACATCGTGCGGCCACTGTTGGCGTGTTGCCTGGAGTTGTTGAAGGCGCGACCCAGACGGGTCAGCGAATCCAGGAGGAACACGACGTTCCGTCCAGCCTCGATCATGCGTTTGGAACGCTCGTAGGCGAGCAGGCACAGGTTGATGTGGGCCGAGACGTCTTGATCGTTGGACGAGGCGAGCACCTGGGCCGGGACGTTTCGTTTGAAGTCCGTGACCTCTTCGGGTCGCTCATCAACCAGCAATGCCACCACATCCACATCCGGGTGATTGTGCTTGATGCCCATGGCGATCTGTTGCAGGAGCATCGTCTTCCCGGCCTTGGGGGGGGAGACGATGAGGCCCCGGGTGACAAACCCGAACGGGCAGAAAAGGTCGATCAAGCGGTTGGCGGGGGGGCAACCCGGGTATTCGAGCGTCATGCGGGGCTGAGGATCGATGGCCGTCAGTTCCTCGAACGGCTTTCGTTTGGCGAATTCCTCGGGTGACAACCCCTCGATCTCAAGCACTTCATCAACGACCGCCCGGGAGCTTCGGGGTTTCCCGCTGCGCCGGCGTCTGGTCTTGCGTGATGAGATGTTGACTTTGACTTGCAGGCCATCCCGAAGGGCGTACTGCTCCTTGAGTGCAAAAGGCACATAAGGATCGTCATCCGACTCGATGAGCCGATCGTCCAGTTTTCTGATGCGTCCCTCGGTGCCTTTGGGCCACTCGAGGATTCCGTGATAGGTTGTCATGAGCATGGCTCTGGTGGCGGCACGGGTCAGCGTGGCCGCGATGTCAATACGCGCACCGCCAGTGCGGTGACGTCAAGGCTTGACTGATGAAGAACGTCCTTGACACAGACCTTTCCGGAAAGTCACGGCCTGCGAGGATGTCTTAGTAAAGCAGGATTGGATCCTGATGTCAAGAAGTTGGAAAGCACAGAACACAATCAATATCGACCAGAAGCAATGGCGTATTTCAAAGGATTTCAAATCCAGGGAAATCGCTGTTTCTCTTCGATTAGGCCATCATTCACGATTGCGACCATTCCAGGGCGAGTTCGCTGGCCAATTGGGCATTTGACTCCAACAAAGCGATATTGGCCTCGACGCTGAGGCCCCCAGTGAGCCGACTGAGCTCTTCCAGAAGAAAGGGCGTCAAATGGGCCCCTGTGATCTGCTGCTCATGAGCGGTCTGCTCCGCCCGTTCAATAGCCTGCTCCAATTCGCCATGATCAAGGGCAAATTCAGTGGGGATCGGATTGGCGACCAGAACTCCCGTGGGTGAGGCCAGATCGAGCCAATGAGCTTGGCACCCACGAACAATGTCATTCAGCGTGTCACATCGATACGGAACGGGGAGGCGATCATCTCCGGGGTGGTGAAAAAACGGAAAATTCGAAGTTCGGAAGCCTATCACCGGGATATTCAGCGATTCAAGCCATTGCAGGGTTGCCGGCAGGTCGAGAATAGATTTTGCTCCGGCAGAAACGACACAGGTCTGGGTGATCGCCAGTTGCTTGAGATCACCCGAGATGTCGGGAAGTGTCTGCCAGTCTCGATGGACGCCTCCGACGCCTCCCGTGGCGAAGAATCGGATCGGGCCGACTCGACCACAGACCGCGAGTGTGGCGGAAACCGTGGTTCCTCCGGACAGTCCTTTCGCCATCGCGATTGAAAGTCCGCTCGATGAAATCTTGCCCGCCTTGTCATCCAATGCCAGGGCCTTGAGCTGGTCATCATCCAGCCCCACATGGAGAACGCCATCGATTAAAGCGATCGTGGCGGGGATGGCTCCCGCCGCTCGCACCGTACGCTCCATCAGTCGGGCCACTTCAAGATTTGCCGGCTGGTTTTCCTGCCAATCATCCGAGACGCTGGCCGGTTTTCGCTCAAGCGGGGCGTGGGGCAGGCCAGACGTGATGACCGCAGATTCGAGGGCGACGACCGGTCGGCCCAGCCTCATGGCTTTGCTTACCTCGCCTCGAATCTTGATGGCAGTCAAGGCTCACCTCCGGCGGGGGACGCGGCCCCCCATTTTCTTCGAAGGTTTGCAAATCGGTACGACACCCCCCGGGAACTTGGTCAGGTCCAACGCCTGCGTCTCGGAAGGTGGTTTATCACGGCTGTTGAATCGGGTCTGGAGTGATTTTTCCCGTTCAACCTTTTGAGCCTCGCGCATCTGAATGTCAGCCGGGACGGGACCAGGCTTGAAATCCTGATATTCAGCAATTGGGATTTCGACGTTGGTGAGCATTTCGATGGCGGTGAGCAACGCCCCTTGCTCGGGCGTCACGAACGCCCAGGCGATGCCATCCCGACCCGCTCGGGCGGTTCGACCAATGCGATGCACGTAGACATCCGGGTCTTCGGGCAGGTCGTAGTTGATCACATGGGTGATGTCGTCCACATCGAGACCTCGGGCCGCCAGATCGGATGCCACCAGGACGCTCAGCGTGCCTTCACGCAACTTGTGCATGACCTGATTTCGCTTGCCTTGATGTAGATCGGCATGCAATGCATGGGCATCGATGCCTTTGCGTTGCAAATAGCGGGTCAGGCCATCGCAGGTCTGCTTGGTTCGACAAAACACGAGGGTCAACGTCGGGTCTTCGTGCTTGAGCAGGTGCAACAACAGATAGTTCTTGTCCCAGGGCTGGACCGTGAAATGTTTCTGGTTGACCTGCTCGACGGTCAAGCTTTTTGAGCTTGAGATGTTCAGCCTCTGCGGATCGGTCATGAACTGGCGGGCCAGCCTCTCGATATCCTCGGAGATGGTCGCCGAGACGAAAATCGTCTGGTGATCCTGCTTCATGACTCCCAGGATGCGACGAATGTCATCACGGAAGCCGATATCGAGCATGCGATCGACTTCGTCGAGGATCGCGACCTTCATCTTGTCGTAGGGCAGCAAGCCCCGGGAATGCATATCCATCACGCGCCCTGGCGTGCCGATGATGATTTGAGGGTTCTGCTTCAGCTTCTCGGCTTGAATGCGAGTGGACTGACCGCCATACACCGCGAGGCTGATGAGCTTGGTGAACTTGGACAGTATTTGCATTTCCCGCGTGACCTGGATGGCCAGCTCTCGCGTCGGGACGAGGATCAGCGTGCTGAATGGCTCGGACTCGTCCGTCATCTGCAACACGGGCAGACAGAACGCAGCCGTCTTTCCCGTCCCGGTCTTGGACTGGCCCAAGACATCCCGGCCGGTCAATGCCATCGGGATGAGCTCGGCCTGGATCTTGGTGGGATGCTCATACCCGAGGTGATCAATCGCCTTGAGAATCTCGTCGTTCAATCCCATCGCCTTGAACGTCAAATCAAGATCAAACACCTCCGCGTTGGGCGCAATTCCCTTTCGCTTGGGTTTGGCTTGGACTTCAGGCTCGCTCTGGTTCTGGGCATCGACCACCGGACTGTCAGATCGCTTCTTACGCGAACGACGGCGTCGGGAACGTTTTTTCGTCTCGGGTTGCTCGGACGTCATGGTGAATTTGTTCTGGTAATTGGGGTGAAGGGCGATCGATCTGGATCGAAACCCTCGGGCTCAGCCGGGATAACTTGACCGGCATCTGGAGCATCAAGGCGTCATGTTAGGATCGAAGAGTGGTCGATACAACCATGAGTCTCTTTAGAAAAATCTTAGAAGCCACTAGTTATGCGCGATACGAGCCTCATTGAAATCGATCTGGCCGCCCTGGATCGCAATTACCGTCGGATTGACCATCTGGTCGGACGAGATTGCAGGATCTGTGCCGTGCTCAAGGCCGATGCGTATGGGCTCGGAGCCATCCCGATCGCGAAGCGGCTGGAACGTGGTGGATGCGGGATGTTTGCCCTCAGCAATCCATCGGAGGCTGAGGAACTCTGGCGAGCGGGAATTGCCAGTGATTTGTTGGTCCTGAGACCCGTCAGGGTGATCCAGGATGTAGAAGCGGTTGTGGAACCTCTCTCGAAGGGTCAGATCCAGCTGACCCTCCATGACACCGCTCAACTCCCAATCCTTGAAAAAATCGCCATCAGGTTGGAAGGGCCCCTGCGTGTGCATCTGGACCTCGACACGGGAATGAGCCGGGGTG
>JAPULD010000151.1 GCA_027295365.1 Planctomycetota bacterium | reverse complement strand
TCCTCGTCCCTGATCGTGCCCTTGAATTCAGGCCAATAGAAGAATGGCATCCCGCCCGCCTGGAGGGTGTTGTCGGCGCTCTTGAGGTACGTTTCTTTCTCCGTCGGATCGGCGAATGTCGGTCGCCTGGTTATCGTCATTCGCTTGGCCCCGATCGCCAGATGAGGCGTGAAGAATTCACTGGTCGAGGCGACGACGTTCTTGGCTTCCCACTGGCTGGTGGCGATCTGCCTCATCTCTTCGGCCCGGGCGTAAATTGGCATCCGAATGTCGCGCATGTACGTGCGCAGGATTGCTTCGAGCATGATCGCCTGGCCCGAGGTGAAGTCGTAGTACATCTGCGGAGCCCGGGCCACGTAGTCACCATCGTCGGCGGACGCGTGCACGTTGCCTTCGAGATAGATGCCCCTGATGTTTTCGGTGCTCAGCCTCGCCGACCCGATCCCCTTGGTGAGACCAGGATCGGTGAAGATGACGGCACGCTGTGCCGAAAGCGTGATCTGCGAAAAATCGTTGGCTCTCCGACGGGCGATGTACTCGATCACGAACGAACCGGTCAGGGTGATGATGTCCTCTTCATCGCCCGGGATGTAGGTGAACTTCTGGGCCATGTAACTGATGGTTCCCTCGGGATCGCGCAGCCAGGGCGTGATGTCCTCAAGCGTGGGCATCTCGATGGTCTTGGGCAACTCAATGTCCTGGGGCAGGACCTGACCACCCGGGACGGGAACGAATGAATCCTCAGGCTTGGGGGCGGGGCGCTCGACCTGAGGCCTGATGGCCAACGTCTGGGACTCGGACAGCAGTTGTTTGAGATGGGTGGCGAGCCGTTCTTCGGAAGCCTGCAAGAACACGCGGCCCCGGGGGCGACTCTGTTTGATCGACCACGCGCTCAGGTTCACATCGCCTTTGGCGCTTCCCGTGATAAGTAGATTCTTCCCCGCGACGGCCAGACCCGATGGCTGGCGCGGTGCATCGACCTTGTCGAAGTGAATCGCGATCTGGGTAATCGTGCCACCTTCGCTGGGCATGCGATTGATCCAGACCACGGCCTTCTGGGCGTGGAACTGATACGCCCCGATGCTGACCAGGACATCGCCTTCCAAAAACAGTCTTTTCGTGTCGTCAATGGTCCAGGCGTTGGCATTTCGGGCCTGCAGCTCGATATCTCCCTCGACCGGCTCGATGGGCAGGACAAACCCCGAGAGGCGATCCCCCGTAATCTTGATGCGGCGTGTATCAGCCGAATCCTGGGCCTGGGCCAAGGAGGGAGTCATCACCAGCAAGGCGCTGACCAAACCCAACATGAAGCCACATGACCACCAGGGGGCTCGAACCGTGCGCACCGACCTCGAAATGGGGGCTCCATCCTCCATGATGAGGATGATACGAGAGGGCCATGAACGCGCCAACGAGCCGACAACCCCCCCGGACAGCTCTACCCCGATTTGCCCCTTCGCCCTTTCGGGGGTGGGAGAGGGATGGGGTAAGGGGCTTGATCTCAATCCATGCCGACCTTTTACCTCTCAAACAACGAATTCACCTGGGCATAGGACATCGTTTCTTCAGTCATGGCGTCACACGTGCCTTGCTGCATCAGTTCCCGGGCGATGATCCTTAGCCGGGCGAGCACGGCTCGCATCGGCCTGGGGCCCATGCTGATCCGGGCGATGCCGATTTCCTCCAGTCTCGGGATCGAGGGCAGATGGGCATCGACGATGACGTTCAAGGGGGCGTCGATCTCTCGCACAAGCTCAATGAGAATCTTTTCATCCAGAATGCCCGAATCGGGGATGAAGATGCAATCCGCGCCCGCGGCGCGATAGGCGTTGGCTCTCGAAATTGTTTCACGCAGGATCTCGGGCGAGTTTGTTTCGCAAGTGAGATACACGTCGGTGCGGGCGTTGATGACGAGGGGAATACCGATCTCATCGGCCATCATGCGAATGCCTGCGACCCGCTGAACCATCGCCGGGGTTTCCATCAACACGCCATGCACATCGCAAGATGAGGAGTCCTCGAGATTGATGCCCACGGCTCCCGCTTCCAACGTGATTCGCGCCGTGCGCACCACGCCTTCAACATCGTCGGCGTACCCCGCCTCGATGTCGGCGCTGATGGGCAGGTCGATGCAATCCGCGAGCCGTTTTGTGACTTGCGTTGATTCATCAAGACTCATGCGTTGTCCATCGGGATAGCCCAGGGTCGCCGCGACTCCCGCGCTGGTGGTGGCGATGGCCTGGTAGCCTTCGAGCTGAAAGATCTTCGCGCTGACGACGTCCCAGGCGTTGGGGAGC
The DNA here is from genome assembly GCA_027295365.1 of Planctomycetota bacterium. Classification (GTDB taxonomy): domain Bacteria; phylum Planctomycetota; class Phycisphaerae; order Phycisphaerales; family SM1A02; genus JADFSH01. The sequence continues at coordinate 5,276 of JAPULD010000151.1, read as the reverse complement.
TTGAGGATCGCCGGGGCGTGGTGGAGTTCGAGAAACCGCTTGGCCTTGCTTCGTTGTTCGTCGGGGGTCATGGTTGGATACCTCGAAGGGTCGGTTCAATAATGTCCGGTAGGCCTTGCTTGTACCGTCAAATCGAGATTGAGTCTGCACACAGAGTGGATTTCGAAGCGAAGTTGAGCGTCTTCAATGGGTGGCCCATGTTCTGCTTATGGCACGTCGCTCGTGGAATGATTCGGCGAATACGTGGGTGGTGTTCGGCGTGTGGGTATGACCTGCGCGGAAACGTGAAAGCCGGCTGCCCGGAGTGTGGGTGGGGACGAGCCGAGAGTCGTGTCGAGTGACAGTTCGACTATCGGTCCACACAGCGGACCCGACAATTTGCTCAGTAGAGTGGATTCGGTTGCTCAACCCGCCGGTGTATTCACCGGCGGCTAATCTTGCCCTCGATGCCCCCATGCCTTCCACTCACCCCTCGAACATTGCGTCGATGAACGACTCGGGATCGAAAGGCTCCACGTCCTCGGGGGTTTCGCCCACGCCCACGAGCTTGACCGGGATGTCCAGCGCGTCCTGAATGGCCAGGACGATGCCTCCCTTGGCGGTGCCATCCAGTTTGGCGAGGAAGATTCCCGTCACGTCGATCGCCTGGCGGAATTCCTGGGCGTAGGTGATCGCGACCTGGCCATTCGTGGCGTCGAGCACCAGCAGCACCTCGTGGGGGGCGTCGGGGATCTTCTTCGTCACCACCCGACGGATCTTCGTCAGCTGCTCCATGAGATTCTTCTGAGTATGCAGGCGGCCTGCCGTGTCGATGAGCAGAACGTCCACGCCCCGGGCGAGGGCGGCTTCGGTGGCGTCGTAGGCGACCGCCGCGGGATCGGAGCCCTGCTCGCCCTTGACGAGGTCGACGCCCAGTCGTTGGGCCCAGATTTCGAGTTGGGCCACGGCGCCCGCCCTGAAAGTATCGGCCGCCGCCAGCAAGACGGTGCGCCCCTCATCGCGCAATGATTTTGCGATCTTCGCCACGGACGTGGTCTTGCCTGCCCCATTGATTCCCGCCACGAGGATGACGGTGGGCATTCCAGGGGTGGATGACTTCGCGATCGATCGGTCCATCTGCTTAAAGCGGCTCTTGAGATGGTTCTTGAGAAATTCGATCGCGTCCTCGCCTTTTTGGACTTCACCCGACTCGAAGGCTTGCCGCAGTTCATCGATGATGGCGTTCGTCGCTTTCACGCCCACGTCCGCCTTGATGAGGTATTCCTCGATCTCGTCGATCAAGTCGTTGCTGAGCGTCTTGCCACTGAGCAGTGCGCTGAGTCCACCGAACAGGGCCTCCCGAGTGCGGGCAAGTCCCTTGCGGATCGCGGAAACGGTTTTCGTGAATATGCCCATGGCTGGTATCGGACTCAGGCGTCGGGGGAAGCGTTGGTGGGTTGGGGGATTTTCTCCGCATCGCGAAGCTGACGATAAATCTTGTCGAGCACGCCATTGATGAACATGGGCGATTTCTCGGTGCTGAATTCCTTGGCCAGCTCGACGGCTTCGTTGATCACCACCTTGGGGGGCGTGCGCCCTGAAATCATTTCGTAATACGCAAGCCTCAGCAGGCTGCGATCGACGACCGGCTGTCGGTGGATCGGCCATTCGGGCGTGAGCGGCGCGATGATTTCATCGGCATCCTCGTAATGCTCCCACGTCAGGCAGCCCAGCTTGAAGCCTTCTTCCCGAGCCTCGTGGCCCCCCGGGGAATTCTCAAGCGATTGACGCACTTCCTCAGGCTCGTTCGCTCCCTGGGCGTCGAACTGATAAAGGCATTGCAACGCACACCGGCGGATGTCTCTAGGAGAGGCCATTATTCGCCTCCCTCGGATTCACGCAGAGCGCGAATCGTATTCGCCATTTCGATCGCCGCGGCCATGGCTTCGGCTCCCTTATTCCCAACCTCGCCCCCGGCTCGGGCGTGGGCTTGTTCAAGATTAAGACACGTCAGGACGCCAAACCCGATCGGCATGCCTGAATCGCAGATGATCGTACTGATGCCATGCACGATGGCCTGGTTGATGTATTGGTCGTGGGGGGTTTCGCCCGTGATGACACAAGCCAGGGCCACGGCCGCGTCGATCGAATCCCTTTGGGCGAAGGCCTTGCAGGTCGCGATCAATTCAAAGGCCCCGGGAGCCGGCACCAGGACCAGATTCTCCTCTTTGCCCCCTTGGTCGAAAAACTGCTGGATAGCCCCATCACGCAGCTTCGAGGTGATTTCGTCATGGTATTGGCTCAGGGCAAGGCCGATTCGGAGACCTGAGGCATCGGAACTGGAGGTGATCTGGGTGTACATGCGTTTTGACAACTGGTTCGTGTTTGATGGTTCCCCTCTAGATCCTGAATGCTGCTGAGGGGCGAGCATCCTACGAGGCCAAGGCGAACGGTTCAATGAAAACCCCATATGAGTAGAATGATGCAGTGCCAGGCGTACTCCAACGATTTTTGACTGCCATTCAACTGACACGCCTGACCATTGCGTTTGGCGCGATCAGCGACCTGTGGTTCATCATCCTCATCACCCGGGCCAACGATGAATACAACTACGTCCCGGTCTTTGACCCGGATCTGCCTCTCTGGGCGGCTCTCCTGACCGGAGCGGTCGTCGCGATCGGGTTGTTCGCCTACGGCGCATCCCTGAACGACATTCTCGATATCCGCCATGATTCGGCCTTCAGCCCTGATAGACCAATCCCGGCCGGTCGGATTCGCCCGGGACAGGCGGTGGTGGTGACGGTTGGTGCGCTCATCGTGGCCGTGCTTGGTGGGGCGGGTATGGGCATGTGGTCAGTTTGCATCACCTTGCTGACGGCGGCAGGTCTGCTTTTCTACAACGCAGCGGGGAAATTCATCCCCGCAGTGGGCGTGCTCACGATCGGACTACTTCATGCCGCCCACATGCTGATTCCCAATCATCAGCTCATGTTCACACTGCCCATCTGGCTGATCATGACCCATTCAATGTGCATCGCGACGGCGGTTCACGTTCTGGAAGGCAAGCGGCCGCGCTTTCGAAAGCGATCCATCATTCTCTTGTTCTTCGGATGGCTGGTCTGGTCTGCGCTCATTCTGGGCGTGGGCATGATGCCCGAAGGATCGATCTGGCCTCCCGGAACAAACTGGACGGGAATCATCCCGCCCCTGCTCGCGGTCATCGCCTTCCTGATCGTGGCTTGGTGGAAAGTGAGTGTGGTTTCGGGAAAGGTCGCAGCGGAGAAACTCAAGCGATACGGCGCGATGTGGCAAAGCCTCTATGGGGCAATGTGGCTCATGGGACTTGGACTGTATGTGCAAGCAATGTGGATAGGACTCTTCGCCATCGCGGGTTTCACGGCCATGACGCTCATCAAGGAGATGAGCGGTCTGACGGGGAAACCCATCGAATACCGGAGCTAGATTTTTCGGTGTCTCTCCAAAAAGCGAAACGGCCCGCTTGAATGACCTCTCCTCCAGGGTCACGCTCACAGGCCGCTCACTAATCAGACTAGCAGGTGCATCCCTTGATTCAAGGGTGTTGTTGTCTGATTCGTGTGAGAATACATATCGGTTCCATACAAATTCCTGTTAACCTGGGCAAACTGAAATTCAGTTGCACTCGTTGATCACGTCGTTTGGACGGCTTGTGCACGTCTGTCCGAGAAGCATGTTGCCAAAAGACAACACCATGCTTCAGCAGGCCATCGGCTGCGTCGATTTTGATCAACGTGAAAACTCGTATTGAAAATACATCTGAGCTCCTGCCATCGTCCGGTAAAGGCGATTCAGGCTATGCCATGGGCGTCAATGCCCTTGCACACGAAATGAATTCTTTGCTCGATGGTTCCATGCGAAGTTTGAGGCTCGCTCAATCAGCACTGGCTGATGATCAGCCTAGACAGGCCATCGCACAGAGACTTCAAATCGCACAGGACGCCATGCAATCCATGTCCGACCTGCTGGAAAGAGCGATGAACAGCACATCAGGTGGCGTGGATCTTTTTACCAGTCATCGGACCATGCGGGAAGAGATTCAGTGGTGTCTGACCTTAGTGAAGCCAATGGTTGATGAGGTAGGCCTTGCCTTCATTGTCGATCTGGCCCCCGAAGTGGGCAATTTGCACGCCGGCCCTCTGGGTGTGGTCTTGCTCAATGGGTTTCGAAATGCGATCCAGGCCATCCAGGTACTGGGGCGTCCCGGTGGCGTCGTTCGGGTTGAGGGAAGGATCAATGAGGAAGGCTCGTTGCGTCTTCGCATCATTGACAATGGCGCTGGCCCTGATTCTGACACTGATACCACATCTGGACGAGGCCATGGAATCGGGCTGTCAATAAGTCATCTGCTCGTCGATGCCCTGGATGGATCACTCCAACTCCAGAACACCCCTTCGGGTCGCGGCGCGATTCTCGAACTGAAGGTTCCCCTGCGGAGTCTTGAGAAGGAATGAGCGATCGACAGAACCGAATCCTGATTGTGGATGACGATTCGATCGTCGCCAGTTCGATCGCCGAGTATCTCACCCAGGTGGGTTACGAAGCCGACTATGCCATCACGGCTCGTGAAGTGATGGAGATGGTCGAGGCGGCGCAGCATGGGGAGCCGCAGGAGATCAGACCCTATTCCGTGATCGTGGTGGACATGTCGTTGCCGGACATGACGGGGATCGAGTTGATCAAGAAGCTCAAGAAAAACTACGCCGACATCGTGCCGATCGCGATCACCGGGTTCGGCACGATCGAGTCCGCAGTCAAGGCGATCCGTCATGGGGCGATCGACTATCTCACCAAGCCCATCGTGGACGAGGAGCTACGCCTCGCCATCGAGAAGGCGATCAGCCAGCACGCGTTGATCGCCGAGAACGTGAACCTGCGACAGCAGCTCGACCAGAAGTTTGGCCTGGACAACATCGTCGGGGGCGACGATCGGATGAAGCACATCTACGACGTCGTCGAGTCGGTGGCGTCAAGCAAGACCACCGTCCTGATGACTGGTGAGTCGGGCACCGGCAAATCGCTGATCGCCCGGGCGATTCACCGCCGCTCTCCCCGGGCCGACAAGCCTTTCGTTGAGATCTCGTGCGGCTCGATCCCCGAGACCCTGTTGGAATCCGAACTGTTCGGGCACATGAAGGGGGCCTTCACCGGGGCCCACGCCGACAAGCCGGGTCGCTTTCTCGCGGCTCATGGCGGCACGTTGTTTCTCGACGAAATCAATTCCGCATCCCCCGGCATGCAGCTCAAGCTGTTGCGCGTCT
>JAPULD010000150.1 GCA_027295365.1 Planctomycetota bacterium | reverse complement strand
CTGGCCCAGGCCTTCGATGCGTATGCCTCGGATTATAGTAATGTCCTGCCCACCGCCACCGCGGGTGTCGGGCCCACCAGTTGGGACCAGGTACGCAACATCGTGAACCTTCGCCCCTTGGTGGAATACGGCTACTGCGATCATGGGCATCTCCAGTGCCCCGGGAACCATGACCCCTATGGATCCAGCTACAGCTACCAGTGGCGACCTCCCTCATCGAACCTTCTTTGGGGGAACAGCTCCGACAACGTGATTCTGGGTGATCGAAACCCCCTGATCGACGCGACGATGACCGGGCATTCCGTCCCGGCGAACACCATGTCCATCAATCATGGGGGCCGGGGTCAGAATGTGATCCTCAGCGATGGATCGATTCTCTGGCTCAAGGAGCCAAAACTCGGGCGGGACAACATCTGGCTACCTGAGGGTGTGACGATTCTGCAGGCCGGCCAGCAGACGATGAACGCCGAAGATGCGTTTCTGGTCCACTGATCCTCGTTTCGTCCCCAGAGCTCATCAAATCATTGACATGGACCCGGTGCGTGCTATCCTTCGCGGCTCGGCTCTTTACCAGTGAAGGGTCGATTTTTGCGGGAATCAGATATGCCCAAGAACAAGCCCTGCAAGGGCCTCGTCAAACGAATTCGCATCACCAAGAACGGCAAGGTTAAGTTCCGTCGAGCCTTTGGCGGCCATCTGCGCAGCCATAAGTCAGGTTCGACCATGCGAAGCTATCGCAAGCCGATCTACGCCAAGCGTAGTGAAGTCCGTCGCGTTCGCGCCCTGTTGTTCACCAAGGTGACCTCGGGAGAGCACACGGCCCATAATAAGCGGACCAGAACGCAGGCTGACGCCAAGACCGACGAAGACTGATTCCCTTCGAACGACTGAAGACCATACGCCACCCGGCGTTGCATCTGTGCTGATCGGGTTCAAGCGTTTCGGATCTACGTTGATCCGAGAACCCCGTCCCGGCCTGATAGGAGATTGAACATGCCTCGCGCACGCAAGGGTGCTGCTCGCACCAAAGCCCGTCGCCGAATACTTCGAGCGGCTCGCGGCTACTGGGGAACAAAATCACGACATAAGCAGCAGGCGAAAGTGGCTCTGATTCGAGCCGGCAAGTTCGCGTATCGCGATCGCCGAAATCGCAAGAGAGATTTCCGCCGTCTGTGGATCACGCGAATCAACGCCGCATGCCGCATGCGAGGCACGCGCTACAGCCGATTCATCAATGGCCTGCAACGCAGCGGCATCCTCCTGAATCGCAAGATGCTCAGCCAGCTTGCCATCGAGGATCCCAAGTCGTTCGATGCGTTGGTCGAGAAGGCCGAAGCCAACACGACCGCCCAAGCCGCCAATGCGTAGCGATCAGCGTTCATGAGAGCTCTGGGAATCGTCGATTCCCCTGTTTTTCTTGAAATCTGAGTCCCGCCGGCAACAATAACCAGTGGGTGGACCACTCGGAGTGTCGCCACGTATCCGTCCCTGGAAAGGGCTTGTGTCGAGCTATTCTTCAAGAGACTCTTGAGCCCATGCGCACGTTCTTTGGTCAGTTCTTCAGCAATTTCAAGACCACTGGCGCGATTCTGCCCTCCGGAGGGTTCCTGGCCCGGCGGATGACTCGCCCCGCACGCAAAGCGGATGGCCCGATGCGGATCCTGGAAATCGGCCCGGGGACCGGAGCGTTTACGCGACACCTTTTGCGAAATCTCCAGTCGGGTGATGAACTTCACATCGTGGAGATCAACACGACCTTCGCGGAGTATCTTGAAAGCCGCTTGCTCAAGACATTCCGGCGCGAAAATCCGGACATTCAAGTCCACCTGCACTGTGCATCCATCGAAGAGGCGCCGATCGATGGCGTATTTGATTACATCGTGTGCGGCCTGCCTTTCAACAACTTCCCGGTCTCGCTGGTCAGACAGATCTTCAGAAGGATGATGAGTCTGCTCGCCGATGGTGGCAAGCTCACCTTCTTTGAATACGCCGGGGTCAGGGCGCTTAAGGCCCCGATGGTGGGATCCCGGGGCCGCGAGCAGATGAAACGGCATGCCGCGACCATGAAAGTGCTTGTACGCAGGCATCGAGGTCAGCGGGATTTCGTGCTGGTCAACATGCCTCCGGCGTACGCTCATCAGCTGACGCGCTGAGTGATCATTGAATTCTCGAATACCCAAATGTGCCACGGCCGTGTAGGCCGTGCGATCTCGTGTCATACGCAGACACGGCGCACGGTTCACAGAGCCGTGGCACACGCCAGAGGACGAATGTTTACTTCTGTTCAGGCATCACGCGTTCGGCATGGCTGACGATAGGGGAGGCACCGCCATCGTAATTCGACATCGCCGTGGCAAATCCATTCCGTTCGGGATAGATGTGCAAGACGGAGTTGATGCCCGGAAACCCTCCGCTATGGCCAAAGTAGGCGGTGCCATTGGCGAGGGTGCCACAGCCGAATCCGTAGCCGTATCCGCGTGTGGAACCGTCCCCACCCGGCTCGACGGGCATCGAAGGCGTGGTGAGGATTTTCAATTGCTTGGCGTTGATGAGAGTGCCATCCGTCAGGGCTTTGGCGAATAGACCAAGGTCGCGCACCGTCGAGTATCCACCTCCCGCGGGGCCACCTTTCACCGAATGCATCAGGGTGTTGGCCCGCCAGGATCCGAGGGCGTCCATCCAGTCCGCATGATCCTCTCGTTCCGGCTCGTCGAACTGTTGCTGCGTGTAACCCGTCGCGAGATTGGGGACCGGCAAGTCCAGGTCGTAACAATCCGTGTTGGTCATGCCCGCCGGGCCGGTGAGATTCGTGCGCACGTATTCGTAGTATGTCTCGTCGCTTAAGGCCTCGATGATCAGGCCCATCACGAAGAAACCCGCGTTGGAATACGAGAAGCGTTCGCCCGGCTCGAAAGCGAGTTCCGTATCAGCGAACAAATCCACGTAGGTATGAAAATCACGATATCGATCCTTGGCGCTTTCGATGAACTCAGGCGTGAAGTGGCTGCCCATGCCCGACGTGTGGCTGAGGAGGTGATGGATCGTCACTTTCTCGCGCACTTCGGAGTTGGGATAGTCGGGCAGATGCTTGCCCACAAGGTCTTCGTAGGAGAGTTTGCCCGCCTGGACGAGTTGGGCGATACAGACGGCCGTGAACATCTTGTTCATGGACCCCAGATTGAACTTGGTATCCAGATTGTTGGGGACGTGATATCGCTTGGACGCTTCACCCCACACACCTTGAGTGACTTCCTGCCCATCAAGCTGCATGAGCAGGGTGCCGCTGAATTGATCTTTTTCGGCGCGACCACTTGCGTAAGCCTGGATTGACTGGCTCCAGGAATCGAGATCCGTTGCCTTGGGTGCGTCCATGACGTCGGGTGAATCAACCCCATCGTCAAGCCCCACCCCTCGGAGTTTCCCCGATTCTGGATCAACATAGAGCGTCACGAGCAGCCATTGATCCTGTTCGGTGTGGATCAGTCCCGCGATGCGATCGTCGGTTTGTGTTCGAATCGAATGCAGGGTCAAGGTGCCGTAATCCGATCGAATCTCCTCGAACATGCCCACGTGATCGGACATGGGATAGGCTTCAATCAACCTCGGGGCAAAATGCTCACGAATGAAAGGCTCGTATTGCGTGGCATCACCCGCGTTGATGACCTCCACCCAGCTTCGCAATATGTCCTCGGGATCGCTTTGGGCAATGGGCCTGGCGTTGGCCAGCGAAGCAAATACGAGGACGCAGAAGGTGAAAAGCATGATGGGTGTATTGATGTGGCGCATGGGGTTCCTCCCTGACGTGTTCGATTCTCGATAGAACATGACGGTGGTGTACCATGGATCTGACCGATAGTTGCTAAATTTTTAGCAGAATTTTTAGTGAGGCGGCTCCGGACGCGATACCACGACGCGATACGATGGAGGGCAGGACTGATTGACACCCTCACGGAGCTTTTTTTCAGAATGGCCCTGATCAACGAACATTACTTGAAGCTTGCGGGAGGTTATCTCTTCCCCGAGATCGCAAGGCGGGTTGAAATCCACCTGAGCGATCACCCTGAGGCTGCGGATCGCCTCATCAAATGCGGCATCGGTGACGTGACAGAGCCCCTGCCCGAAGCGGTTCGCCAGGCGATGCATCGTGCGGTCGACGAAATGGGCGCACGGGAAAGTTTCCGGGGCTATGGCGAGCCGACGGGGTATGGCTTTCTGCGCGAGGCGATCGCCAAGGGTGATTTTCAGGATCATGGACTGAACATCGATGCCGAGGAGATCTTCATCTCCGATGGTTCAAAGACTGATTGCAGTGCGATCCTCGATATTCTCGCCGTGAAAGGTGCGAATCGAATCGGCATCACAGATCCGGTGTATCCCGTCTACGTCGATACCAATGTAATGTGTGGCAATACGGGCGTGGCGAAAGAAGATGGTCGCTATGAAGGCCTCACGTATCTTCCGTGTACCCCCGGAAATGGTTTTGTGCCGGACGTTCCGGGCGATGATGAGCCAAAACTGGATCTCATCTATCTTTGCTATCCCAACAACCCGACGGGAGGCATGATCACCCACGACCAACTGAAGGCCTGGGTCGAGTACGCCCTGAAGCACAAGGCCATCATCTTTTACGATGTGGCGTATCAGGCGTACATCACCGAGCCGAACTTGCCCAGATCGATTTACGAGATCGACGGCGCGGATCGGTGCGCGATTGAGTTCCACAGCTTCTCAAAGAATGGAGGCTTCACGGGTGTCCGTTGTGGCTACACCGCCTGCCCCCGGAAGTTGGTGGGCTGGACGAGCGATGGGAAAGAGATTCCATTGCATGGACTCTGGTCGAGGCGGTGGAGCACCAAGTCCAACAACGTGGCGTACATCATCCAGCGGGGGGCCGAGGCAATCTACTCCCCCGAGGGACGCGAGCAGGTGCAGGGGCTCGTTGATTTTTATCTCGAAAACGCCAGGATATTGCGCGAGGGTTGCGAAGCAATGGGTATGGATGTGACCGGGGGCGTCAACGCACCGTACGTCTGGATCGCCTGTCCCGATGGACTCTCCAGTTGGGATATGTTCGATCGCATGCTCAATCAAGCCAATGTTGTCATCACTCCCGGCGTCGGGTTCGGCTCGTGCGGCGAAGGCTTCATTCGAATCTCGGCGTTCAATTCGCGGGAGAACGTGGTTGAAGTGGTAAACCGAATGAAAATGTTGTCGAGTGAGAAACTTGGCGTGTAGCTCATGAGCCATGAGGTTTGGGTTCGCTTGATCCTTGTTCCGCGTGCCACGGACAGCGGAGCGAAACGAAGTCGTCCGTGCGTTGCGTGTACGATGGCTAACGCACGGACGACTCGCGTTGTTCGCTGTCCGTGGCACCCGGAATACTTTGATGACCATGACTCTCATCTTTATCGAATAAACCACAGCCCATGACCACCTCACTCACCGACAAGAAAACGACCTATGGCGTTGATATTGAAGACGTCCGCGCCGCGGCGAAGCGGATCGCGCCCTACGCACACATCACGCCCATCATGACCTGCGCGACGATCGACGAACTCGCGGGCCGTTCGGTGCTGTTCAAGTGCGAGAATTTTCAGAAGATCGGGGCGTTCAAGTTCAGGGGGGCGTGCAACGCGATCATGGGACTGCCCGACGACATCGCCGCCAAGGGTGTCGTGACGCACAGCAGTGGCAATCATGCCCAGGCCGTGGCCCTCGCGGCGAAGCTCCGGGGCATTCCCGCCCACATCGTGATGCCCAACAATTCCGTGGTGGTCAAGAAGAACGCGGTGCTTGGCTACGGCGCGAAGGTCTACGAATGCGAGCCCAACGAGCAGTCGAGACACGAAGTGGGCGAACGCGTGGAGAACGAGACGGGTGCGACCTTCGTTTCCCCCTTCGATGACCCGGCCATCATCGCGGGCCAGGGCACCAGCGCCCTGGAGTTTCTCGACCAGACCAGTGACTCCGGGGGTAGGGGACTCGACGCGATCATCACCCCCATCGGGGGAGGGGGGCTCATCAGCGGCACCGCGATCACGTGCTCAAGCCTGCAGCCCTCGATGAAGATTTTCGGGGCCGAGCCGAAGATGGCGGATGATGCGGCTCGTTCTTTGGCCAAAGGGGAATTCGTTCCAGTGGAGAATCCCCAGACGATCGCCGATGGCCTTCGCACCAGCACGGGGAAATACACCTGGCCCATCATCCGCGATCACCTGGCCGGCATCACCACGGTCAGCGAGGAAGACATCGTCAAAGCCATGCGACTTGTCTGGGAACGGATGAAGATCCTCATCGAGCCGAGCTCCGCGGTGGCCGTGGCGGCGGTGCTATCGCCAGAATTAAAAGCAATTCCGGGGATTGATCGAATCGGCATCATCATTTCGGGGGGAAATGTGGATATTGATCATTTGCCCTGGTGATTCGAACGGAATGGACGGATGCGATTACTATTTCTATACCTGTCCGAGTGATTTGAGGCTTCGAGGTTAATGGGATTACAATGAAACGAATTCACTTAATTTATGGAAGTATTCTGGGGCTATGTAGCATTCTTCTGTCCCTGGCGCTCGTCTCTCTCGTCGAAGGCGAGAGCAAGAAACCGAACGTCCTCTTCATTGTCATTGATGACATGAACGACTGGACCGGATTTCTGGGAGGCCATCCCCAGGCGATGACTCCCAACATGGACAGCCTTGCCCGGCGAGGAGTGAACTTCACGAATGCCCATTGCGTCGTTCCGGCCTGTTCGCCTTCCCGACTCGCCTTGATGTATGGGGTTGAACCGTTCAATTCCGGTTTGTATCCATTTTATAAAAGCATTCAGATTCTCGAACCAGAACTCGCTCAATTCACCAGTCTTCCAATGCTTTATAAGAAAAATGGCTACCAAACTTTTGGTGCCGGCAAGGTCCATCACAAATCCGAATTTCCAGAGGAGGAGTGGACCGAAAGCTTCGTATCCAAGAAAAAGAAGTTGGTTTTCAACGCCAAGGCCGGCTATCGGCAAGGTCGCTCCAGGAAATTGGCTTTTTGTCCGACGAAGAATCCACTCAAGGATCATCACGATTATCAGGTGGCTTCATTTGGAGTCGATGTACTCTCTCGGGAGCACGACGATCCGTTCTTTCTAGCCGTCGGTATCGTCAAGCCACATTTACCGTTCGTCTGTCCAGAGCCTTATTTCGACCTGTACGATGAACCGATACAGCCTCCGGCCATCAAGGCCGACGATCTCGCGGATGTACCGTGGGCGGGGCGGGCCATGTCCATGAACTATATCCGTCATGAACGCGACTTTCGTCAGGACGAGGCCTGGGAAATAGTCCGTCGAGCCTACCTCGCCTGCAATTCATGGGTGGATTACAATGTGGGGCGCATCCTCGAGGCCCTCGCGCAAAGCCCATACGCGGACAACACGATCGTCGTTCTCTGGTCCGATCATGGTTTCCACCTTGGCGAAAAGCGGAGCTTCAAGAAATTCACTCTCTGGGAAGAGGCTACGAGGGTGCCATTCATCATTTGGGATACTCGCGATGGATCGGCACCCCTCGGACGAGAATGTAAGGAAGCGGTCTCCCTCATCAACGTCTACCGAACGCTGGCCGATCTTTCGGGACTCGAAACTCCGGAGTACGTCGACGGCGTGAGCCTGAGGCCTCAACTCGCTGATCCTTCGATTGAAATCGACGAGCCGGCCATCATCACCTGGGGTCGAGGCAACTATGCGATTCGTGATGAGGATTGGCGGTACATTCGATACTTCGATGGAAGCGAAGAGTTGTATTCGCACCAGGATGATCCCAATGAGTGGAACAACCTGGCCGAAATGAGTGAGCATGAGGCGACAAAGAGGTACCTTGCTTCGTTCCTTCCTGAACACGAGGCACCGCTGATTCGGACAGGGATCGGATTGTGGAACAGCGTGGACGCCGACCAACCGGATCTCGAAAAAACCAAGAGCATCTGGGCCGAGATCAATGAAACCCTCACACCGCCCCTTGATTGATCGACCGCGTCTGTCTGAGACTCTAAACCTTTGGGGATTGCATCAAGACAATCGGTTCAAGGAGAGTTTGGTGAAGGGCGACCGATAACCGCGATTTACCAAACGACTGTAGGGATCGGAAAAAGATTGCGGTTCAGTGTGTCTGCCGGCGTCCGATCACAGCCTGGAAGCCATTTCGTCATTTGCTGAACCGATCCCAAATACGACACTCCTATAGGTGCCTTTGGTTCGCGCGATCCTTGTGGTTGTCCCGATCATCCTGGAGTTTCGTCATGTTGAACATCGTTCGCCCCGCCCTTGTCGCCGGCACCGTCCTGTTTGCATCCAATGCCGCTTGGGCGACCCCACCCGCCCATGCCGATTCATCCTCTCATCAGGCGACGATGTCATCATCGAGTCATCTTGATCACGCGACGAAACTGGAAAGTCATTATCGGGAAAGACTTGCTCGCCTCAGCCGTCTTCGTGAACTGGCTGAAGAGCAGGGCCACGAAAAACACATGGCCCGCGTGGATGAACTGCAGGCGAAACTCGAATCACATCACCAACAGCGAATGTCGAAACTGAACGAGCGGATGTCAGGATCCGAACGAGATCGCGTGAATCAGCATGTCCGTGAGGGGCGTGATGAGCGATCCTGGAAGCAGCGGGCCAAGGATCGGCATGATCGCCGTCAGGAAGCTCGCAGCGAACATCGAGAAAACCACCAGGAACGAGTCGAGCATCGCCAGGATGTTCGTAGCGATCAACGTGAGCATCATCAAGCTCGTCATGAAAACCGACAGAGTGCCCGAATCGATCGGCGTGAAGATCATCGGAAAAAGGTCGAGATCCGCCATGACGGGCGAGTCGGACGTCAAGACGAACATCAAAATCGCGTGAACACTCGAAGCGATCAGGTTGGAAGACATCAAGGAAGGCTTGTGGAACGCCGGGATGCCCGAAGCGACCATCAGGACAATCATCAAGGTCGTCACGATGATCGGAAGAACGCGCAACAGGATCGTCATGAGAAACTTCTTGACGCGCGTAGCCATCAAGCTGATTCGCGGCATCACTTGCGCTCACAACGCGAACACGATGCCGATGCTAAAAAGTCGGTCACGCGCGCCAACGCCGACGCGGAGTTCAAGCGTTTGATGCGGGAAATCGATTCAGATAAATAATTACGCGACCTGATTCGTCGATGAATCGTTCGGGACTTCATTGGTCTTCATCGACTCGGATTCCTTCAACGCGTCGATCGTCTTGCGCCAGGCGTTGCAGGTCTCGCGGTACGCCGTCTGGGCGACGGGTTTGGCGCGACGAGCGAACTTGCCGCCCTTGTGAACGACGAAGTCATGTCCATGATGAGCCGCGTCTTTGGCCTTGTGCCCAATCTTGGCGAAGTTCTCGCGATTGACGTGTTCCTGCACCTTGCGTTTGCCGAACCGGACGCGACTGATGATGCGAGTGAGAATCGAAGGCTTGGCGGGAGGCTGCTCAATCGTCACCTCAACTTCGAACTCTTCGACTTCAGGCAGCGGCTCGGGGGCGATCGCGGCGAAGAACGCTCCGGTGGGCGTCGATGGTTTGAATTCAGGCTTGGCTTCCGGTTGATCCGGATCGGTGTAATCAAAAGGTCCATCGTCGTCACAATTGATGGGCGCGGAAGGTTCCTCAATCGCTTCTTCAAGCTCGTCAACCACTTTCTCGATCATCGACAGGACAGGGTTCGAGGGGTTGGCTTGTTCCGCGAGCTTCTTTTTCTGGCCCATGCAGCCGTTCCCGGCCCGGTAGGCGGTGCAGCCGAACATGCCCGAGAGCAGCCCCGCTTGCAACAGCGTACCCAGTTCGGGGCTCTGACCCGCCAGGGCGATCAGGTTCGTGGCCCACCAGCCCGCCCAGATGCACAATGCACCATGGGCGATCTTGCGAAACTTGAGACGACGTACCGTCTTGGGGTTCACCATCGTCACGCTGGCGGCCAGCATCACCGCGACAATCTGAGTCAACGCATGGATGAGCCCCGATTCGTCGGTGTAATTCAAGCCAAAGGTGGTGAGTAATTCGCTGCCGGAAAAAGCGGAATACAGGCGGGTGATTCCCTCGGGGTCATCGATCTTGATCCCCACGACCATGGCGAGCTTGACCAGGCTGAGGATGATAAACGCCCAGGCCCCGGTGATGAGAAGCTTGTGAAGGGGGCGAAAACGCGATTTCAGGTCGATGGCCATGGTCAAGCTCCTCTGGGGTTCACCGTCTTGTTGGGAGGAGCGGGGGGGAATTTCAGTGATTCTGACCTTCGTAGGGTCAGCTGTGCGGACCGATCGACGAACATCGACACGAAAGCTCATCTGGTCCGCACAGCGGACCCTAAGGCAACCTATTGACTTGAGAACCCCACCCTCCCCCAGCCCCTCCCTCAAGGGAGGGGAGAAGACCTAATCCCGCGCGGCTCGCTTTCGCTTGAGCTCGGCGTCAATGAATCCTTCGAGGTTGCCATTGAGGACCTGTTGGGGGTTGCCGATCTCGAAGCCGGTTCGGTGATCCTTCACCCGATTGTCGTAGATGACATAGCTGCGGATCTGGGTACCCCAGCCTCGATCTACCTTGCCGCCCGTTGCCTCGTCAAGTTCGGCTTGGCGTTTTTCCTCCGCCAGTTGTTCGAGCTTGGCAGTGAGGATGTTCATCGCCTGCTTTCGGTTCTGGAGTTGGTCGCGAAAGGTCGAAGACACCACCATGATGCCGGTGGCCTTGTGAACAATTCGAATCGCGCTGGCGACCTTGTTCACATTCTGGCCCCCCGGGCCCGAGGAACGGGCGAAGGTGGTCAGCTCGATGTCGCGGTCGTCGATCTCGACTTCGCTTTCCTCGAACTCGGGAATGACATCCACCGTGGCGAAGCTGGTCTGGCGTTTACCCTGGGCGTTGAAGGGGCTCACCCGGGCCAGTCGATGGGTGCCCCGTTCGCAGTTCATGTTGCCATAGGCCATGATGCCCTTGATGTGATAGGTGACTTCGCTGATGCCGACTTCGCTGCCGTGCGTCTTTGAGATCTCTTCGAGCTTCCAGCCCATTTGTTCCCAGAAGTACAGGTACATGCGTTCGAGCATGGATGCCCAGTCGTCGGCTTCATTGCCGCCATCGCCACTATGGATGGAGACGTAACAGTCTCGATGGTCGTGCTTACCCGAGAGCAGGGACTGGGTCTCGACCTTTTCGAGACGCTTGTCGATCTGGAAGAGGTTTTCATCGACTTCCTCGAGCAGTTCCTGGTCGCTGGCTTCTTTCGCCAATTCATAGCCCACCTGGACATCCTCGAAGCTGCCGACCTTGGTGCCCTTGACTTCGAAACCATCAACGAGGATTGTCTCCAGCCCTTCGGTCTGGGCCTTGAGCAATTTGTAATCGCTGATGACTTTCTGGGCCTGCTCCTGGCTGTTCCAGAAGTCAGCCTCGTTCATCTTCTCTTGAAGCTTGTTCCGATTCGAGAGCTTGGTGTCGTAGTCAAAGAGAGTCACGGATGGTTAATATCCGCGCCTCAAGATTGTCGATGATGGTTTGGTGAGCGTCGTAGTGCATGGTGCGTCTTGTGGCTTGTGTGCTGAGTTTCGTAGTCTGAATTCAGGGGCCGAGTTCAGGGGGCTGAAGGTCGGGATTCTAGCCCTTGGATAGGTTG
>JAPULD010000015.1 GCA_027295365.1 Planctomycetota bacterium | reverse complement strand
ATAGCGCCTCCCGCGGGACATCAAGCCCGGCGCGATCGGCGCTATTGAACGACATCATCTGCCAGCCCAGCACGGATGTGTCCCCCACCTGCCCGGGACCATACCGCCAGCCCCCCACGCCCTTGTTCCGGGCGGCGAAGGTGAAGTCGATCGCCCTTTGGACGGGTTGGGCGAGTTCCGGATCCCCCGTCATGCCATACGCCTCGGCCAGGGCGATCGTGGCGATGCCATGGCTATACAGCGATTCGTTGGTCATGATCGAGCCGGTTCGATGCTGCTGCCTTCTCAGCCAACGCAATCCTCGCTCGACGGTCTCCCGGTAAGGTCCATCCTTGAGATGGGTGTGGTCGGCCGCGAGGAAGCACAACAGCGACAGTCCCGTGAGACCGATGTCCACCTGGACCTTGGCCCGGCCATCGCATTCGCCACATTGGTTGTCGAATGAATCGCCATCCCAGCTCCCGTTCCGACTCTGGTGCCGGGCCAGCCAGTCGAGACCCATGGTCACGGCGTGCTCGGTTTCCTCGCTGCCCCCCATCACTTCGACCATCGTCTCGCGAAATTCATCGGCCCGCTGCTTGTAGGGATCAAGCGTCACAAGCTGTTCGAGCGGCAGGCTGAGATTCAAATCCATGCCTAAGGCCTCGGGCGTCTTCGCCAGATCGAGATCAGGCTGAGGCAAGTGAAAATCATTCGGCAATCGCATCGAATCATCGACACGCCCCCGGGAGGCAAACTGACGATTGACATCGACCGACGCCGGCATGATGGCGGGAGGCAAACTGGTCAGGCTTCGACGCGATGTGCCGGTCGCAGGCGCATCGAGATACTCTTGCTTGAATCGATTCCGCTGTTTCGATTGACTTGATCGCTTCGCCTGTCGGGTACGAGTTTCCTGCTGTTCGGCTTGGGATCCTTGTTCCATCCCGGGTAGGCTCACCGCCGCCAAGGGCGGTATCACCAGACCTTGAGCGAAATCCTGGGAGGCCAGGGGTGGATTGAGCGATGGCGTGTCGCCATTGTCCGAAGCGAGAGCATCCTCGAACAGTCGATGGGCGAAAGATTCCCGGGGCTGGCTCGAAGGATTCATCACAACCGACGTCATGGCAGGGTCGGAACTCTGTGATGCTGAGGGTGAGTACTTCGCGATCGTGGATTTACTCAACCGATCGGACTGTTGATGCGACGGAGCAGCATTGTGCTGAGTCGGTGACTCCTGTTCCATGGGGAGATCCAACGCAAAGGTCGTGCTGGATGGCGTCGGGAGCGCAGCGGAGTTTTGTAGAGCTGGCACCTGGGTCGATTGCCAAGACGCATCGCGGGTCGTGCGGCTCGCCAACGTGGAGGACTCTGAACTTGGAGCCGCCCGAGTCGGCGACATGACGACTTGGGTCGACGCTGGTGACGTTTCACTCAGGGATGATGTTGCATGCTCAACCCGATTTGAACGAGATGTCGCCACCAGAGGCATGAGTGCGTGCTCAACGCCAGAGGTGGGGCGTACTTCACCCGAAGCCTGTTCGTCGGGCAGTTCGAGGTTCATCGCAACCTGTTGCCCTGGCTCGACCTGACGAGACGGATTCGTGAGCGTCATCTCGCTGGTCGTGCTCGATTCACGACTCTCAACGCCCGCCATGGAATTCGAATCCAGTTTGAGAGTTCCCTGGGTGGGATTCAACGCGACTTGCGAATCCGATGTCGCCGCTTGGACTTCAGTTGAGGTTGTCTGACGGGAATCGCTCGACGTGCCGGTCATGTTCGCGAGCGACGTTGCAGGAGGCATATTTGCCTCGCGGCTCGACTGGCCACCTTGATCACCGGCGTCGGAAGGAAGATCAACCTGCACTGTTTGCGGCTCGTTCATCACCACGGCGTTTTCGTATGACGAACTCAGTTCGGACGGGGATGTGGTGGAACTCTCATGAATCTCAACGTGCGAAAGCGTTGTCGATTCCATCGCAACCGGGTTGGATTGGGTGTTCACCGCGACTTCATTCGCATGTGTCGATTGCAGATCCGAAGGCATGTTGACCGAAGCAGTCCGGATCGATGGCAATGGTTGTGTCGTGGTTGCCTGGCGTGCCTCATTGCTTTGCTGGCGCGCCTGCGTATCGAGACGCGGTGTGCTGAGCGCAAGATCGCTCGATGCCTCTGACGACTCGGCGACCTTGGCATGCATTGCAGGCAAGGGTGATGCCTCATTCGACGCTTCATTCATGGACATCGCGTTCGACAGTCGTTCCGACGCCACGAGCCTCGAGGCTTCTGGATTGACTTCGATGGCCTGCGCCGGGGCCCCGGCTGATTCAAACGCCTCGCTCGCATCCGTACGCCCGGCCTGTGCAATCGCGACCTGGATCCGGGTCTGAGCCTCGCTTGCCTTGGAGGCCTCCTGGCTGGGCATGTCCTGCAAGGCGACTTCACTCGCCTGAGTCTGAGGCGCGACATCAGACGAGGTCAGGGGCGTCATCTCGTTTGCATTCGTCGATGCCTTCGCCTCGGTTGGATTGGCCATGGACTGCATGGCGAGTTGCTGCGTGGCTCGGGGCGTCTGCAACTCGACTTCAGATTGCGATGCCTGCGCAACCTCGACCCGCGCCGCCTGCGTCTGGCGATCAAGCTCCCCCGGCTCCCCCGGTTTCAAGGCGGTGTTCGTCTGCGCTTCGCTTGTCCGTTTGTTCTTTGAGACGGGGACGAACGGAAGCGGTACATCCCGGGCCTCGCTTGCGCTCACTTCCGTTGGCTGCACTTCCATGAGCGTTGACGACGACTCCGCCCTTGCCTCGTTGGCGCCGGATCGTTCGGCCAGACGCTCGTTCGAATCGTTGGGCATCTCCGCACGCTCGACGTTCATCGCCACGTGCGTGTCATACGTCTGCGCTGGCTGGGGCGTGGCCTCGTCGAGTGCGCGGGTCGCGGTGGGATTCGAAACCGCAGTGTCCGGCACCCTGGCGATCGCCTCGCTGGCCTGTTCGCGCCGGGCCTCGGCGGGGGTGGTGTGCTCTATTTCCTGGGCCTCCGCAGGCTCCAGAAGCTCAACGTCGGGAGTGTCCAACGACTGGGCCTGCGCCTCGTTCATCGCAACCTGCGTCTCCAGCAAGTCAAACGACTCCAGGGTCGTCTGCTCGAGCTCCATCTCCGCGTCTTCAAAAGATGGCGGCTGGACTTCAGCCTCGAACTGCTGCTGTCGTGCTTCCTCCATTTCGGCATCGATCTCAACGTCGGTCATCTCTCCCCGAATCTGTTCGGCGATGCCACGTCCGACGCTGGGCGAGGTCAGGACGACGCGAGTGCTGCTGCCTGGACTGATCGCCTCGGACAGGGACGTGGAGACGCCCCACAACGTAAGCAGCGCCAACAGGACCAGATGCGCGATGAGCGATCCCATCAGGCACCGGGTCAGCAGACCCATGCGGTTGTATTCAAGCCTGCGTATCACCGCGGCGAGCACGCCCATTGTACTCAGCATCAACAGCAACCAGATGAGGTAGGGCAACAGCAAGGCAATGAGAGCCGCCCAATCGATCGTGGCCCGGTGCGTCTCGGTCTCGATGAAGACTTCGCGGGATTGAGCGTAATACAAGTCATAGAGACCATTCGAAGCGACGCCTTCGGTTTCGACTCGATCGGAACTGAAGTGAATGCCGAATCCCCCCAGCGTCATCGCCGGGTCGATCTCGTTGGCCATGGTGTTGATGGAATCGCCCAGGTTCCGTGGGGTTCTGATCTGTCCATGCACGACCCGGGAACGATACAGATCGAAACCGCCTGATCCACCTCGTCGATCAGAAGCGAAGTACAGGAAATCACCCGACTCGCTGAATGATGGCGCGCCTTCATTGGAAGGAGAATTCAATTCATCGACCGGCACCACTTCGCCCAGCCCCGACTCGCCCATCGTAGCGACATACAAGTCGTAGTCGCGCCCCTGAACCTGCACCCCCTCGATCGCGGTTCCCTCCATCAACGCGGGACGGTCCGAGGCGAAATATAAGGATTGACCATCGGGCGAAACACATGGTCCATAATCGTGATCGCGTGAATTGACTTCGGGGCCAAGATTGACCGCGTCGGACCAATTCCCGTCCTCATCGCGAAGCGCGACCCAAAGGTCGTAGCCGCCCAGTCCCCCCACTCGATCACTGTAAAAGTAAAGCGACTTGCCATCCGCAGAAGGCTCCGGGCCCAGTTCATCGGCAACCGTATTGAGGGTCAACAGCGGCTGAGGCTCCGTCCATCCCGTCGGCGTTTTCGTGCTGAAGAAAAGGTCGGCGTTATGGGCCATTCGACCCCGAACGAAATACAGTGTGAATCCATCGGGCGAGACGGCCGGCTCGAACTCATTGCCTTGGGTGTTGAGCAGGCCGGGCAGCTTCACTGCGGGTGACCAGAGCACATCCCTGGGATTCACGGCGTCCAACGGCTCGCGGATCGTGGCAGCGTCGCTGAGGAATGACACCTGTCGTTCACGCTGATACCACGCAATCGCGATCAGGCCGATGATGGACACGATCGGAACGAGGTAGATCAGGATGCGCAACGTGCGGCGTTTCATTCCCTGCGAGGCTCCTTCCTCATGATCCCGAACGGGGGGTTCCAAGGACAACGGTGTCGAGATAGGGTTCCTGGATACCCGCACCCTTGCAGATATCGAGCACCCTGACGATGTTTGCGTAGGACGTCGCCTGATCGCCCCTGATTGTCACTTTCTGGTCGGCATTCTGGCTCACGGCATCATTGATGATCGAACGCAGCTCATCGGGATGGACGGTAAGTCCGTTGAGAATGATCCTGCCTTCGACGTCGATGTTGATGATCAACTCGCGCAAGGCGGAACTGATCGGGCCGGCGGAACTCGCCGCGGGCAAGGCGATCTTCATCTCGCGCTCCGTCTGCTGAAACGTCGTGGCGACAAGAAAGAAGATGAGCAGCAGGAACACCATGTCGATGATTGGCGTCAGGTCCATGTGCACTGAGGTGTCGGAATCATCGGATCGAATCACGTCATTGGTCCTCAGGTGGTGGCGACCTTCGCCCCGGATGCATCATCTCGTGGCGTGTCATTCTTTTTCGTAGCAGCGGTCTTCGACTTCTGTTTCGAATCGGAGGCGAGTTCATCGCTCTCGACGGACTCGATGCCGCCCTCGGCGAATTCCTCGATGAATTCGACGGTCATCAGGTCGATCTCCATGACAAGCCGATCGATCTTCGCCGACACCACGTGGTAGGCGATGAGTACAGGGATCGCCACGGTCAGACCCGCGGCGGTGGTGATCATCGCCTGGTAAATGCCCGTCGCAAGCAATTCGGTCTTGCCCAGTGCGTCGGGAGAAATTGCGACGGTTTGAAAGGCCTTGATCATGCCGAAGATCGTGCCGAGGAGACCCATCAGGGGTGAGATGGACGCGATGACCGAAAGCGCACGCACGTTCTTGCGTAACTTCAAGACTTCGCGCTGACCCGATTCCTGGATGTGCTTCTCCAGGATCTCGATCGGGGCGTTCAGTTTCTTCATGCCCGCGGCGAAGACATTCGCCACGGGGCTGCCATCCTTGAGGCAATACTTGACGGCGGCCTTCTTCTCGCCCTTGCTCTCCTTGAGGATCTTCTTCAGACCGGGCAGGAACTTGGCGGGGATCACCTTGCTTCGACGGAGGCTGAGCATGCGTTCGAGAAACACCGCCAGGGCGATGAACGATCCGATCCCGATGGGGATCATGATCATGCCGCCCTTTGCGATGAAATCCCAGATGGACTGCACCGCGACTGCGGACGTGTCCACAGCGTCGTCGGGGCCTTGCGTCTGGGCCAGGATGGAATACACGATCATCAACATCAAATCACTCGCTTTCCGTCATCCAATGACGAGAAATCGTTTGGTCATCGTCTTAAAATCAGCGACCGCCCGAATGGCCGGGGAGGTTGACCTGCGTCAGGGCCTTGAGTCGTTGCTGAGCCAGTCGGGCCCACTCCGTATCGCCATAGGCGTTCACCACCTGCTCGAACTGCCGGCGGGCCTCGACGGGGTTGGCCAGTTCCTCGAAGCATTTCCCGGCTTCGAAGAGCGCCGCCGCGCTCCACTCGGGATACGCATAGAGGATGTCAACCTTCAACAACTCGGCGGCCGCCTCGTCAAAGCGTTTCAACGCATAGAGACATTCGCCGATCTGGAATTGCGCCCGAGCGGCGGACGGACCCTGGTGACGATCGACCACGATGCGATACGACGCAATCGCGTCGTCGTAGCGGTTCAGATTTTCCTGGGCGTAGCCGATCCCGAACTGGGCCTGAAACCACAACTCGGAATTGGAATTGTCGGACAAGTAGGTGCCGAACACTTCTTCGCTCCGCGCCCACTTCGACAACGCCGCGGTGGCCTCGCCAAGCCTCAAGAGAGCCGGGCCATACGCATCGCTGTCGGCGTATGATTTGACGACCGCTCCCAGATGAATCGAAGCGTCGCTGTAACGCCCCGTCTTGAGATACGCCTCACCGCACAGCAGACCGGCCGAGGCGAGGAGGTCGCTGTCCTCGTAGGTCTCGATGAACGAATCGAGCGTACTGGCAGCCTCGGTGAATTGTTCCATGCGGAACTGACACACGCCAAGTCGATAGGACGCCTGTTCGAGAATTTCAGCCGGGGCGTCGCCATTCTCGCGCGCCAGGTCCAGCAAACGATCAAGCTGATTCGCAGCCCCTTCGTAGGACTCGTCGTTGGCCAGCAATTCCGCCAGCTCAAGCATGGCATAGAGATGCAAGTCGTCACGACGATTGAGTTCCAGGATGCTTCGATAGGCGCTGGATGCCTCATCGTCGCGATCCAACTCTCGCAAGCACCATGCCTTTTCGTAGTACATGGTGGACTTGAGCGAGTCGTCGATGTCATCGCTGAAATTCGATTCAACCTGGGCGATCTGGTCGAGCGCGGGTCGATGCTTGTTCTGCCTCGCCATCGCGATGGCGCGCAGGGCGCTGGACTGGGGGCGTCGATCATGGAACGAATACTCGTCGATCAGTTCCGCAAAGAGAGCCTCGGCCTCATCGAATCGCTGGAGCGCCATCGTGGCCTGACCCGTCTGGAACAACGCCTCGGCGGCGAGTTCCTGATCCGTATGTGCATCAGCAGCCATTTCGAAACGAGTCGCCGCTTGCGCATAGTCTCCGGCGCGAAGTGCGATGGAACCGAGATGCGTCGCCGCGTGGGGGGCAAAATCGGATTCTTCGCCTAGGGCAAGCACTTGCTCGAACGCCTGCTGAGCATCCTCATCGTTGTCCATGGCCACGAGGGCCTGACCACGCTCGAAAATCGCCTGCAAGCGATGAGGGCTGTCCGGGTAGTCCCGGATCAGCGCATCGTATCGAGCGATGCTTTCGGCTCTTTTGTCTTGCCGGTGAAAGGCCAGGCCGAGTTTCAGCAACGCATCGTCAGCCGAGGCCGGGTCGTCTTCGCTGTTCAGATATCGATCAAGATAGCGCTCGGCGTCTTCCCACTGGCCACGCTGAAAATACCCATCACCCAAAGCGAGCAGAGCGGGCGTGAACGCTTCCTCAACGTCCGATCCTCCCGCCACTTCAATCAGATTCGACTCGGCCTCATCGAACTGCCCGACCTGGTATTGAGCCATGCCGAGACGGAACGTCGCCTTGTCTTCATCCTCATCGCCTTCATGGCGACGCAGGAATGAACGATATTCGTCGATCGCATCCTCGTAGTCACGCGTCAGGAACTCGTTTTCCGCGGCGAGGAAATCAATCTCATCCAGTAAGTCATGATCGGCATAATTCTGACGAAAACGATCGCAATACGCATCGCTTTCATCGTACTTGCCTTGCTGATGCAACGTGGCGGCGGTGAGCTGCATGGCATCGGGAGTCAGTTCATGATCGGCAAAGCTGCCTTGAAAGGCGACCAGCGCATCCAAGGCGTCATCGTCATCATCGGCGCGAAGCAATGCGATCGCCCGGTCGTACATCATCTGCGCCATCAACTCGCTGTCAGGATACTTTTCAATGGCCTCGGCAAAACGCTGCGCGGCATCCTCCGGTTCGTCGAGACGCAACTCACTCTTGGCCATCCAGTATTCGGCATCATCCTGATGATCGCCTTGCAAATCGTTGATGGCGTCGAGCGTGTCATAGGCCTTGTCATAGTCCCCCAGTTCGAACCATATGCGACCCCGGAGCAAGGATGCGTTCGTCACCAGCGCGGATTCCGGGTAGCGATCGAGCAGTTCATCAACCAACTCGCCCGCCCGCTGCGGATCCTCCTGCTGGTGCATGAGCAAGGCCAGACCATAGAGGGCATCGGGAACAAATTCATCGCTCGCTTCGGCAATGACCTTCTGGTACAGGGTCAAGGCCCCCCGCAAGCCGGTGGTTCGATGCAGGCACTGGGCGAGCATGAGCGACGTTTGTTGTTCGTACTGCCCTTCGGGGTAACGTTCGAGCATGTTCGAGAAGCGATCCGCCGCATCGGCGAATTCGTTGCGGGCCATGTCCGACAGGCCATGGAAGAGTTCCGCCCGCTCGCGAAGGGGGTGATCCGACCATGTCGCAAGGAACAGATCACAAGGCTGCTGGGCGGCATTGAAACGACCAGAACGGTAATGCGCCTCGGCGCACAGCACCGCGGCATTTGGAGCCAGTGCATGATCGAGATGATCTTCGAGAACGATGCGGCATGCGCTCGCCGCCTTGTCATAGTCGCCCAGGGCGTGATGGGACTGCCCCAGGATCATCGCGACCTCGGCGTGAAACTCGAAGTCGTCCAGCTCGACGAGCGTCTCCAGTTCAGGCACCGCTTCGGCAAAGCGATTCAGTTTGAAATAGCATACCGCCAGGCCATACCGGGCCACGTTCGACTTGGCATGATCCGGGTGCGCTTTGAGGAATTTTCGGTATTCGTTCGCAGCGAGATCATGCAGACCTCGATTCAGGAGACCATTCCCGCTGTAGTAGTCACGGAGGACGATTCGATCGTCTTGCGATTCCTGGGCGTGCGTAGGCATCGTCAGCCCACTGGCAATACCTAGAATCGAAATTCCCACCAACCGCCTGACTATTCGGCAGTTCATACCAGCCCTCCAATCGTTGAAGACGTGTTCTGAGCACGAAGAGACACCCCTCCGCGTTCGGCGTGTGCCATCCACCCGCCGCACAGAGTGAAATTGGTTCCTTGACCTTGAATGCCCTTCTCTCCTGAGTGGCGTTCCACGGCGCCTTTCGACAAGAGAGCTCATTCCGTCCCAAAATCACGGTCGTAATTTATTCGACTTGAATGGTACCGAAAAACGGGGTTCCGGATTCACGGAACCCCGCGATTGGGGATCAATCCTGAGTATCTTTATCGTCATCATCGTCGTCGT
>JAPULD010000149.1 GCA_027295365.1 Planctomycetota bacterium | reverse complement strand
GCCCACGATCGAGCGGAGTCGCGACGGAACCGATGGAACTCACGTTGATCGAGTCCGAGGCGATGGGAGCATCGTTGTTGAAGTGAATGAAAAACTCACCGCCGGCGAGGATCGATTTGGAGCCGAACCCAAATATGGAGTAGATAAGAACCTGGTTCTCATCCGCCGTGCAAAGCTGGTAATTTGACAGGCTCTGAGTCGTGGAGCCGAGGTTGACAAGTGTGACAATGCCCGAGCTGAAGTGTACTTTCTTGATTTGTACATCGCGCACGCCCCCCTGCAGGCTTGACGTAGTGATGACCAAGGCGAGGGTCGCGATCAATTGCTTGAATTTCAAATGCATCAGGACCTCCAGGATGATGCAGGGTCGGATCGATCCGCAGATTCAGCGTTCGATCACAAACTACATCTGCCGCCCTTAGGAATTACCCGTTCATTTTAGGAATAATTTCACCAATCGCCAGGAAAGTCATGAAAAATGGAATATCTCAGTCATCTGACTCTCGTTGAGGCAAATGGCACTCTGGGCTGTAAAAGAAAAGAGTTGCCTGACAGGGCAGAAAAGGCATCAGAAAGACCTTGATGTGCGATTGGCTTCCAGTTCAGCTCATATGACTCAGCTCCAATTCCATGCAGCGATTCAAGCCGATCTCGATCTCATTGATCAGGGAAACACATTAAGGCTTTTCTTTGATAGCGAAGACTAGTTTAGCGGGAATCAATTTAAAAGGGGCACCCAGCCAATCGACACCTGATGATCGAGAACGATCAGTCGTGGTATTTGCCGGCAAGTGATTGCCGAGCATTGATCAGTTGCGTGACCTGCTGTGCCTCATCGATGGCGTTCAGGTTCCTCTGCCAATGATCAGGGCCAGGTGCGATGACATCTGCGGACGCTTCAAGTGCTTCCTGGGTGGAAGTGCGATTCAGAAACCAATGACCACCGACGATCAACATCATGATCGCGATGAATACAAACAGACGATTCCTGGTTCGATGATCATCGTTCATCAGATTCATTGCTCCCCGGCGTTTGCTTGAGATAACGTCACGTGAATTGGACAATTGAAATCATCAACCAGCTCATCATCGTGAGATGGTTTCATGGTTGTGATTTGAGAATCATCAGGATGCACCTGCGTTGGATGGACGGCGGGGGAGATCGCATGGTGTGCTGCAGGCAGTGAAGAAGGCAAGCGAAACGAGGCGACCCCCGCCAGCGAGAGGGACATATACGTCAATACCGTAATACATGCATGTTTATGTTTGACACGCATGCAGAATTGTCTTCGGTGCCCCCGCTCGGGTCTGATCATCGATGTGGCCTTGTCAAATAGAAGATGTTTTCCGTGGCTTCATTTTCCGATACGGATCGGTGTAATAAGACTGTGGAAGCACGAGATTTGACCTTTCCAGTCAAGATGTAGTGATTCTGCGGCCCGAATGAACACGCGGGTCGAAATGGGAGTATGGAATCTGGTCATGCGCTTGATTGGTCCGAGAATACGCCAATCAGAGGAGATAGTGTCTTGGCAGTGTTTCGGTTCGTATACTCCCTGAGGATCTTCAATCCTTTGCACTCCCTGATTCCTGAGATGGAGCCTGCTGCGTGACCCCAGGTTTTGAGACAAGCAAGCCGATCCGCCGATCCGCGGCTTCTTTCCTGATCGTTTGCCTCGTAAGCGGCGCGATGTCGTGTGAAAAGTCTTCACCCTCTTCTGCCAACCCCACCGAGCCCTTCGATGAGTCGAATTCCGATGTGGCATCTCGCCCCGAACCCTCGGCTGGAGCTGCAGGGGGCGTGAATCTCGACATGATTCAGAACGCCGAGTTGAATCTGGAGAAACAGAAGTACATTTGGGATCTCGAACATCTGGTCTTCGAACTCGAAACGTTTTTCTGCAAGCCTTTCCTCGAGGCGGTGGTCGAAGGGGATCTCGAGAAAGCGGAATCCTTTCTCAAGAAACAAATCGTGGCCCAGACATTGTCGAAGACGGACGTTCAGTTGATTCGGTATGGTCAGTTTACGGAAATCCGACTCGGCGCTGATCAGGAAAGCGTGATTCAGACTGATGGTTCGGGGTTGATCAAGGAATTGCAGCTCGGGTTGTCACCGATCAAGGAGATTACGAAAAAGCGGTTGCGGATCCTCCACATTG
This sequence comes from Planctomycetota bacterium, assembly GCA_027295365.1. Lineage (GTDB taxonomy): Bacteria > Planctomycetota > Phycisphaerae > Phycisphaerales > SM1A02 > JADFSH01. The sequence continues at coordinate 4,885 of JAPULD010000149.1, read as the reverse complement.
CTCGCGACCCGGAGGACGATTCCTTTTATCGCACGCAATGCTTGCTGGCGGTCCAGGGCCTCGATGGCAAAGGTGCACCAATCGAAGTCGTCTCCACGCATGCCATTGACTTTCGATTCGAGGATGATGCGACGATTCGCACCAGTCCGATCGTAGAACGATGGGCGTATGAAAATGAATCACTTCGCAAGAGCCAGCGTGCTCTGATGCGGGAGGTCACGAAGGAGGTCGGTCTTGATGAGGCTCCTCTCTACGACAACTGGGAATTGCCCGCCAAGTATCGCGCACAATATCGTTTTCAGCTCGCGGTGGAGGACTTTGATCGTGATGGCGACCTTGACATCGCCATCGCCACCACCGAAGGGCAGCCATTGTTGCTGGAATCCGATGGCGGCTCCTTCTTCATCAACATCGGGCCCAGGATGGGATTCACTTCCTGGAAGAACGATTGGGTCAGGACCGGTACTTCGCTCGTGACCTGGATCGATTACGACAACGATTCATATCCCGACCTGATACTGGGCGACAAGCTCTATCACAACGAAGGGGGCGTACGGTTCGTCGACGTGACTGAACGCAGCGGTTTGCGATTCCGTTTCGAGCCCATGGGCAGCGCGGTCGCGGATTACGATGGGGATGGCCTTCTCGATCTGTACGTCCTCTACCAGGTGCCCGAGGACAAGCCCGACATCTCGATCAAGCCCTGGGTTGGAGGCAGCCAGGATGGCGGGGCCAACGAACTCTGGCGCAACGAAGGCAACGGCGTCTTTCGAAACGTGACTGACGAATCCAATGCCTCGGGCGGGCTGGGACAGACGTTCGCGGCATCATGGCTCTTCCTGGATGATGATCATTTCCCCGATCTCTACATCGCCAATGATTTCGGGCAGAACACGCTCCTCCGCAACCGAGGTGATGGGCGATTCGAGGATGTGACCGACGAAACCGGTACGGGTGACTTCTCAACCTCCATGGGCGTTGCCACGGGTGATCTCGACAACGATGGCAACCCCGAGATCTACGTCGCCAACATGTACTCGAAGATGGGCCGGCGGATCATTGCCCACGTCGGGGCCGACGATTATCCCGAAGGCATCTACGAGCAGATCGTGGGATCGTGTGCGGGGAACCGCCTGTACTCCCGTCCTTCGGCCCAATCGCAATTTCATGAGAACAGCGAGGAACTTCACGTCAACGGCGTCGGGTGGGCCTACGCCCCGGCCATGGTCGATCTCGACGGGGACGGCTGGCTCGACCTCTACGCCACCACCGGGTTCATGAGCTTCTCACCCCATAAACCGGATGGCTGAACGTGTCTCTGGAGGGCTGTCGTGTCACAGCCCCTCGACCGTGAAGCCCTGACGGTAAAACTGGGTGAAGTCAATGAGGAGGCTGGCGAGTTCTGGGTCGAGAATCCGTTCGAGATCCTCGAGATCGAAGGCAACCTCAGCGCGTACGAGCCCAACTGCGTGTACCTCAACCATGGCGGCAACGGTTTTCTCGATGTCTCGTTCGCCTCGAACGCCAACATCACCGCCGACTCGCGCCAAGTCATTCCGGGCGACTTCAACGGCGATGGCGTGCCGGACCTGTTGGTGGGATCGGCCGGGGGCGGGCCGTTGCGGTTGTTCCTCAACGAGTTTCCTCGAAACTTGAAACGCATACGTGTGGATCTCGTGGGCGTGCAAAGCAATCGCGCCGGCATCGGATCACGCGTCATCGTCGAAGTGGGGGGGCGGCGGATCATCCGCGACGTCTTCCCCGCCAACGGCTTTTCGGGCCAGGGCCCCGTCGAACTTATCATTGGCGTCGGTGACGTTCAGCGTATCGATCGGATGAGCATCCGCTGGCCGACCGGGCAGGTGCAGGTCTTCGAGGATCTCCCCGTCGAGATGCGATTCGCCATTCGGGAAGGGGAGTCGTCGTACCTGACGCAACCGCTCGATCGGCGCGACGATCCATCGAACTGAATGTCTTTCCTCTTCCGGTCTCCACCACGCACGATCAGAAATCGGCGTTCTCCAGGACGCTCAGCAGGTCGGCGACGTCGATGTCGCCATCGTAATTCTGGTCAACTGGGCAGGCGGCGGGGTTGGGGCATGGCCCCCAATTGTCCAGCACCATCGCAAGTGCCTGCAATCCCGAATTCGAGGCATCGTCTTCTCGGGGGATCACGTCGCGCGGGGTCACCGTGTCGGTGATCCGCTCCACCTGGGCCGACTTGAACACGATGTCTTCGCATTGGGGACCGAACTTCATGGTCACCTTTCCGTAGTTGTTCCCGGCGATGAAGGGTTCGAGGCAGTCCGCGTCGTCGCCCGGGGCGCCCATGAGGAGGATCGGATCCATTTCGTCGTACACCGAGCCCAGGCCCGCCACCGCGGTGCCGAACCGATCGAATTCGTTGCTGCCCCTGTAGAAGGCGATCGGGAATCCCGTCTTTCCGGAGATGACTTCCACGGCTCCGACTTTCTTTATGGCGAGATCAAAGTTGTCGGGGGTCCCGGGGGCCCCGGCGAGCACATCGTGGCGGGCGTCGCAGTTCAGGGGTCCGGCGTCGGCGAGCGACGAGCCCAGGAGCGCGCCGGACACGGTGCCGCGTTCTCTCCAAACGAGCTTGCCGTCCTTGCTCGAGTAGGCGTAGACCCGGCCCGTGTTGATGAGCAGGAAATTGTCGTATTTCGGGGCCCCGACGATGAAGTAGGGTTTTGCATTGCGGTTCGTGCTGCCTGCGCGACCGACCGCGGTCCCGAAGAGGTCCCCGGCTTGTTGACCAAATTTCTTGTACAGGAGTTTGTAGCTCTTCCCGGCGTACACGTACGCGGCTCCCGCATTGGCCTTGCTGTTCTTGTCGTGCTTCGGAGCCCCGACGATGAAGTCCGAAGGCGCATCGCCATTGACCTTGCCCACGAAGGCGACCGCACTACCGAACTCGTCCTTCTTGGCCTCGCCGAGGAGCTTTTTGATCAGGGCCCCTCGCCCGGAGTGGACGAAGACGGCGCCAGCATTCCGGCCTCCCTCGTCGTCGAAGGGGGCTCCCACGAGAATGTCGTGACGTCCATCCTTATTGACGTCGAACCCACTGGCGAGGGCCTTGCCAAACTGGTTGCCCGCAATCTTTCCCTTCTTGCTCCAGAGCGACGCTCCGGTGGCGCCGTCGTAGACGAAGATCCGCCCCCCGTTGTTGGCGCCCGAGTCGTCCCGGGGCGCGCCGACGATGACGTCGTTGACGCCATCCAGGTTGACGTCGCCCGACGCGATCGCCCACCCGAACCGGTCGCCCGCCGCCTTGCCGGTCTTGCTCCAAAGTTCCCTCCGGGCATTTCCGTGCGGGGCGGCCCCCGAGTAGACGTACACTTTGCCGGCGTCGTCTCCGTTTTCGTCGTTGAAGGGAGCCCCAACCGCGAAATCGTCGATGCCGTCGCCATCGACGTCGCCGATGTTGGCGATGGCCTGTCCGAGCCCGCCCCCGATCTCGGGGCCACAGTCATAGCATTGAGTGTCAATCCAGTTGCCGCCATTATCGACCAAGGTGACGATGGACCCCTGATCCGGCGAGTTGCAGGAGAGGGACGATCCTTTGAGAGTGATCCTCGTCCCGGCCGCGCTCTTGATGCCGCCGCCGGTCCCGCCCGCGGTGTTGTCCGCGAAGTTGCAGTCGGTGATTCCCATCGAGAAGGCCGTGCTCGTGGCATTGAGACTACCACCGTCGAGACCGGCGGAGTTGCCGAGGAATTCGCATGATCTGAGGTGTGTGATGTCCACCGCATGAATGGCCCCACCGTGACCGGAGGCGCTGTTCCCGATGAAGAGGCAATCGCGAATATTCGTATTGCCTGAATCATTCGTGATGGCACCGCCATTCCCACCGGAGGCGAAATTGCCGATGAAGATGCTGTCGTCGACGAATGAGCTGCTTGCTCCCCTTAAGAGCATGCCCCCATTGGAACCACTGGATGAATTGTTGATGAACTCACATCGAAAAAATTTGGGAGATGAACTCGAGTCGGTATAGCAGATGCCACCGCTGGTGGCCGTGTTTCCAGAGATCGTGCAATCCAGGATTTCCGGTCTTCCCGATACAGCAAACATAAGGGCTCCGCCGAACGTGGCGTGATTGTCCCGGATCACGCAGTGAGAGACCTCCGGTTCACCTTCGATGTAGATGCCGCCTCCTTGGTTGTCGGGAAACAAACAAGTCGCATTGCCCCCGGTGATCGTGAATCCCTTGAGCACCGCATCGTTGTGGTTGATAATGACCACGCTACAACCTATACCCTCGGCGTCGATGATGGTCTGCTCGACGACGGATGGTTTCGTGGGATTGGTGCTGCGGACCGTGATGCCCTTGTAGATCACGATATTTTCGTTGTAGACGCCTTTGGAAACCGCGACCGTGTCGCCATCACTGGCGGCGTTGATGGCCTCCTGGATGGTCGCGTAATCACGCGGCACCTTGATGACATCGGCGGATGCCGGAGCGGTGTACAGGAATCCAAAAAACGAAACGATTGCCACCTTGGTGATGAATGCTGAAGAAGTACGCATGATCAACTCCTTTCACTTCAAGTTCCCAACACGATGCTCGTTCAGAAGTCGGCATTCTCCAATAAGCTCAGCAGGTCGGCGACATCGATCACGCCATCGTAATTCTGGTCGGCGCTGCAGGCGGCGGGGTTGGGGCAGGGGCCCCAGTTGCTCAGCAACGTCACGAGAACCTGCAATCCCGATGTCGCTGCGTCGTCAACTTCGAGGAGTGGGCCTGGAGTTTCCGACTTGTCAGCGATCTGATCGTCCGGGGCCAAACCGGATGACACACCAGCGCTGCAGCCTGGCCCGAACTTCATGGTTACCTTTCCGTTGTTGCTTTCGAGGTCGTAGGGCT
>JAPULD010000148.1 GCA_027295365.1 Planctomycetota bacterium | reverse complement strand
GTCGGGCGGAGTTCGAAGGCCTTGCCGCGTGGCCTCTGGAAGTTCTGCACAAGGCCGGGTATCGCATCTGGATCTCCTCCTCGACGGACATGGAGGCGAATCTCTATACCCGTCGTCTGCTGGGGACGGGAGAGACGGTCGATCGTTTCTATATGGCGTACGAACCCGCCGACACGATGCGAAACGTCTGGGACAACATGGCCACGGACAACTTGGTTTCGTGGATCGGCGAGATGGAGACGAGTGAGCCTCATTACATGCTGTATCAGCTCGACTCGACGCACTGGGACTATTACTTCGATGAGGACGCGGTGATCGCGGAGCCCTATTCCGAGATCGTGCGTCCATCGAAGCTTCGGTCCCAGGAGGCGCTGGACCTGGTGTACGCGCGATACCTCAACTCGGCGCGGCAGGTCGACAACAATCTGAAGCGGGTGCTCGACGCCTTGAAAGCCCGAGGCATCTACGAGAACACCGCGATCATCGTCGTTTCTGATCATGGCGAAGGGTTTCGCGTCGGGAAGGTGGGCCATTCCATGCTTCAGAAGCAGACGCGTCAGATTCCCCTCATCATGAAACTGCCCGGCGTCGAGGCCTTCGCCAGCGATGCCATTGTTTCTCCCCGCGATCTTTATCCGACGCTGCATGACTATCTCGGTTTGACCTCGCTGCCCGATCGTTTCACGCTCGGGTCGTCGGTGTTGCCTCCCTTGAAGGGCAAGAACGTCGCGATCACGTTCCATGGAACCACCAAGCAGGCCGACCTGACCCTCGATAGCATGCTCTTTCGTTTCGATGTCCGATTCGACGAGGACGATGTGACCTTCACGCCCAGTGGCGTGTTTGATCACGAGGATCAACCTCTCCTGAATGCAGAAGATCATTTGAAGAACGCGCCATGGCGGGAAGCTCTTGATTCACTCATGCCCTCGGTGAAATCGCCATGATGAACCGACGCTGCATCCTGATCCCTGGTGTGTATCTCGCCCTTAGCTTGACCATCAACTTTCTGGTTGCATGGTCGTGTGCGTTATGGTCACCCATGAGCGAATCGAACAATCCGCTGGCCCTCACCACCTACGAACTGCGTCAGTGGATCGACAAGTCGCCCTGGCCTCACAAGCTGCGCCCCGGGAAGACGATCAGCAGTTCCTCGTTCGGCTTGGCCTACCAGCGACTCGAATCCGAAAACCCCGAGCCTCACTTCTGGCATGTTGCGAGGTCCGTCAAGGCGGGCTTCCCTCTGCCCGGCCTGTATGGCGAACGATGGTCGAATGTGTCCGACAACCTGGCCCCCCAGGATCAACTCGTTTTCATAAGCGCCCTGAATCCAGATCGCTTTGCCTTCCTGAGCGATGACATCTCGACCCGGCTGTTGCCTTTGCGTCCGGTGCTGCCCGGGTTCCTGACCAACACGATCTTGTATGCGGGGATACTGTATCTGCTCGGCGGGGCGATTCGGGCGATCAAGGGGCATCGACGTTTCAAACATCATCGATGCCCGAAGTGTGATGAAACACTCGTCGAGAATTGCAACGACGCCTGTCCCACGTGCGGCTGGCAACGGGGCGTGACGAATGCCCACGCTTTTCATGATGCAACTGGTTGAGACTCAAATCTCACAGACACGTACATCGCGAAGCTCGGCCTCGACGTTGGTGCGACCATTCCACGTATTGAGCTTGGGCTCGATGGCGACGTCAAGCTTCATCCCCGTCGCGATATGGTCGGCCCGGGCCCCTTCGCTCCACCAGACGGTGCGTATCATCCGCCTTTGCCCCTTGTTGTCCTGACGGATCCGCATTGACAAATGCTTGCCCTGTGCCCCCATCTGCCTCGGTGCCTCGGCGAGCACCGCCCCGGTAATGCGAATGGTGGGCCTTCGGTTGCCCCTGCCAAAGGGCGACATGGCCCCGATCTGCTTCACCGTTTCGTAGTCGAGTTCGTCCAGGGTCGCATCGCAGTCGATCTTGATCGAAGGCATCAGGTCATCCACCTCGATATTCGCGTTTGCATGCTCTTTCAGTCGGGCCACAAATGCGTCGAGGTTGGTCGTGGCCAGGCTCAACCCCGCGGCCATTTCGTGCCCCCCAAACGTGGTGAGCAGGTCGCGACATGATTCCAGCCCATCATGGATGGAATAGCCATCCACGCTGCGAGCCGAACCCTTACAAATGTCGCCCTGCTTCTGCATCAGCACCACCGGGCGGCCAAATTTCTCGGCCAGTCTCGAACACGCAATACCCACCACCCCCGGATGCCAGGATTCATGGGCGAGGACGATCACGCGATGATCATCGCCCGTCATGCCCATATCCTCGGCAAGCCCCATCGCCTGATCGACGATATCCCGTTGCGTTTTTTGTCGCTGTCGATTGAGCTTGTCCAGTTGCGTGGCGATTTCCATGGCCTCGGATGGCGTCGCATCCGTCAGCAACTTCATCGCCTCCCGGGCGTGTCCCATCCGTCCACAGGCATTGAGCCTCGGGCCAAGCACGAAGCCGACCTTTTCGCAATCGATGCTTTCATCCATGAGGTTGGATGCCTCGATCAACGCCTTGAGCCCGACAAAGGGCGTCTGCTTGATGCGGCGAAGCCCGAACAAAGTCAACACTCGGTTCTCATCCACGAGCGGCACGACGTCGGCGATCGTCCCCAACGCCACGAGGGGCAGCAAGTCGATCAACAGATCCTGAAAGGCCTTGCTGACACGTTGCGAGCCGCACCAAAGCGTCGCGAAATACCACGCGAGTTTGAAGGCGACGCCCGCCCCGCAGAGATCGGCAAAGGGATAGGGCTGACCCGATTTGTTGGGCAATCCCGGATGCACGATGGCGAAAGCCTCGGGCAAGCCGGCCTTTTCAGGGGGCAGATGATGGTGATCGGTGATAATCAGGTCGAGGCCGATTTCCTTGGCGATCTGGGCCTCGTCATGGGCCGTGACGCCACAATCGACACTGATGACGAGATCGGCGCCATCCGCACGGAGTTGACGCAGGGCGTCGGCGTTGAGTCCATAGCCCTCATCGAGTCGATGGGGGACATAGGTATTCAATTTCGCCTCGGGCGAGGCCAGTTTGATGGAGTGATATAGGATCGCGGTGGCGGTGATTCCATCCACATCATAATCCCCATAGATCACGATGTGCTGATGGTTCTTGATGGCATCGACCAGCCGCGCCGAGGCGATTTCAACCCCACACATGGCGGTCGGGTCGTGCAGATCCGTCAGCCTGGGCTCGCAAAATCGCCTGATCTGATCCTCATCGGTGAACCCCCGGGCCGTAAAAAGACGCTGCAACAGTGGCGTTGAATCTTTCGAGGCGACATCGCTCGCGGTCTCGGTTATCGAACCGTCAGCCAGCCCTCGGACATCCCATCTTCTGGTCATACCACGCATCTCCCGCACCATATCTCCAGATTGGCTAAATCACCAATAATCGCCAATGGGGGGGAAAGCCTGTCTTGGTTTTGCCGATGTGAAAACTTGCTACCCTGTCGCGAAATATCCCTCGTCAGGGATTCGTGGAGTCTGATATGGACGACCGGTATCGATCAATCCTCCTTTTTGGCCCCCCCGGAGTGGGGAAGGGAACCCAGGGCAAGCTGATAGGCCAGATCCCGGGTTTCTTTCACCTCGCCACGGGTGAGATGTTTCGTGGGCTGGACAAGGATTCTGATCTGGGTCGGGAAGTCAGGTCCTATTCCACCAAGGGCGAGCTGGTTCCTGACGAACTGACCGTGAAATTGTGGAAACAGCATGTCCAGGGGCTCATCAATCTGGGCCTGTACAGGCCAACCATCGACATTCTGCTCCTGGATGGCATTCCTCGCAGCGTCGCCCAGGCCCAGGCTCTGGATGACATCATCATCCCCCTGGCCATCCTGCATCTGGGGTGCCCAGATATCGACGCGATGGTGCTGCGGATGAAGGGTCGCGCCGAAAAGGAAAACCGCCCCGATGACGCCAGTGAATCGGTCATCCGCAGACGCTTCGACGTGTACGATCAGGAGACCGCCCCCGTGCTGGGGCATTACGACTCGACGCTCATCTACAAGATCAATGCCGTGAACAAGCCGGTGCAGGTTCTGAGCGACATATTGATCCAGATCGGGCCATTGCATGATGATTCGTTCATCAATCCGTTGAGCTAGAATCCAATTCGCGGCGAGGTGCATCAAGCCGTTCAATAAATACAACTGGGCGAGCCTTGCTCGAGGGGAGCAGAAAGAGGCTCGCCCTTGTACATACAAACATCATCCGCCAGTTCCCTGACCGTGAAGATAACGCCCGATGAACTGGCGGAAATCATCGCTTCGCATTGTCATCGAGATCTCGGGCTTCAATTGCCCGAGGGCCGCAAGTACATGCTCTCGCTGACGGCGGATGGCCAGCCTTGCAAACGGCTCAAGCTCGTCCTGAAGTGGTGAACCCCTGAAACCTGTGTCACAATGTGGGCGTTCATGCAAGGAGTTGCTTCGATGTCAGATCAGGTTCATGTTTCGTTCACACGCCGTCTCGCGCGACGACTGCACAAGTGGTTCATCACCCCCATCCTGATCGTGATCGCGGTACTCTTGACGCTTGTGCTCGTCCAGGCGTTCGCCTCGCGCTCGATGCCAGATCTTGAATCATGGCATCAGCGAGTCCCCGATGGCGAATTCACGAAACGTGACCTGAAGCCTGAGTACGATCTCGCGCAGTACCTTCAAAATGAGCAATGGCTCTTCGATCAATTGCCGGGATACATGCTGGAGCCTGATGATCTGAAGGGGCACTCCAGTCTTTGTCGCTATGTTTCAGGAGGATCGCAAAATCCGGCGCGACAACCGATCAACTGGAATCGCACCGTGGAGATGAAGCCCGAAGAGCCCAAGGGGGGCATCCTCCTGCTGCATGGGCTTTCGGATTCGCCCTACAGCTTGCGAAGCCAGGCCGAGTTCTTCTTCAACCGGAATTTTTACGTGTTGGTCATGCGGATGCCGGGGCATGGAACCGTCCCTTCGGGTCTGCTGAATGTGTCCTGGAAGGACTGGTCCGCCGCGGTCAAGGTCGGGACCCGGAGTGTCCTGGCCAACATCGATGATTCGATGCCGTTTTTCATCGGGGGTTTTTCGAATGGCGGGGCGTTGGCCGTCAACCACAGCCTTGATGTCATCCTGGAAGGGACGGAACGCGTACCCGATCGGCTGTTCCTCTTCTCGCCTGCGATCGGGATCACGGCGTTCGCCCGCATCGCGCGATGGGACGCCTTGTATGGCTTCATCCCCTATTTCGAGAAATCCAAATGGCTGGACCTCGAACCTGAATTCGATCCATACAAGTACAACTCGTTTCCGAAGAACGCGGGCACGCAAAGCTGGGGGCTGGCGCATGCGATTCAGTCCAAGCTCAGTGTCTTGCAGAATCAAGGGAGCCTCGACAAGCTGCCTCACCTGCTGGCGTTCCAATCGGTGGTCGATGCCACCGTCGTGGCCCCCGACCTGGTACGAGTCCTGTTTGATCGCGTGCAAAGGCCGGGCAGCGAACTGGTGTACTTCGATATCAACCACGCGTCCTATCTGGATGGCTTCCTGAGCACCACCGCACCACTTGAAATCGATGCACTGATGCAGCGCACCGGGCTGAAGTATGCCATCACGCGAGTGACGAATTTTGACACGAAGTCGCTGGCGATGGTGGCGAGAACCAAGCCTAGTCAAGCCTCATCGTTTCATGATCAGCCGCTCGATCTGCAGTGGCCCAAGCAAGTCTTCTCCCTGGCCCACGTGTCGATCCCCTTCCCCCCCGACGATCCGCTCTATGGCTCAACGCCCCCTGATACATCCGACCCCCTCGCCTTTGGCATGCCGATCGGGCAGCTTTCACCCCTCGGCGAGCGGCATGTCCTGACCATTCCCGCCAGCCAGTTCATCCGGATCCGCCACAACCCGTTTCACGCCTACATGATGCAGCGGATCGAAGAAGCGATTGAAGAGTAAAAATGTTAGCCGATCAGATGCGCGATCGAGCGGACGGCGCCAAATGTCGCGAAACTCACGATGAAGGCGATGTACACGAAGGTGACCGCGCGATGATGCCTCATCACACTTGCGGCAAACCGCCTGCGAGTCGCCCCGGGGAGCAGGCTCAAGCCGGCGGTACACGTAAATAGCATCAATAGCAGTAGACCAAACGGATGATAACTCCAGCTTTCCTCGAAGAGCCCTCGTGCGGCGCAACTCAGGGATCGAGTCATCCCGCATCCCGGGCAAGGCATACCAACCGATGATGAGAACAGGCAGACCGAGACGCCCGTACCGTGCGGCGGATGAACGATTGCGAGACACAGCCCCAGCCACGCCAACACGACGCTGGTCTTGCCGAACCATCGATTGAAGATCACGCGACGTTGCACGTTTAACCAATCTCCTAGATGACCGTGTCGATGAGCACGAAACTCAGCCCATAGAGCAACAGGATCGCCGTGAACAGCCATTTCACCCATTGGGATTCGCAGACACCGTACACAAAATACAAGCCGTAAAATGGAACACAAAGAGTCAGAAATCCCTGACCGATCCCTTCCCTGAACGCCGACAACAGAACAAAAATCCCAATCGCCAAGCTACCGAGGCCATAGAATCCCAACATGCCCAGGGCAATCACCGGGTTCTCCGGCGAGGCATTGAAGGCGACCATGAGCAGTGCAGAAATAGCGAAATAGGTCCCGGATATCGCAATGGGGTTCAGGATATATCCGACCCACTCACCGCTCCCCTCCCCACGAGGCTTACGTTCCTTCTTCGGCTTGAGCACCTTGGTGGACGCCGCGATGCCGCTCTGAAGGTTGTGACCGCAATTCATGCAGACCACCGCGCCGGGGGCCACCGGTTGACTGCAACCCGGACAGGAATTTCCTTCGCTGGAGGCCGTCGGATCTGGCAATAAATCGTCGAGCATGTTCATCGAGTCCGACTCGAACATAGACGATTCTTCGATTTCCAACGATGAAGGCTCGACGTCCTGCGCCTGGGTCGCCGCCTGTTTCTCCCGGGCGTCATCGTAACAACTCTGATGGTAATACTGCCCTTTCTTGTCTTTGGTGCGAGGGCTCTGCGAGCAGTCTTCACCACAGATCACGCATAGTTTTACGATATTCCCCATGGCCCGGTCTCCCTTTGAAGTCTTTTGAATTGGCCCGAATACACAGTCTAACCAAAATCCAGACGGCATGACGCGGCTGATAACACTCAGATCGGGACATACCAGAGGAGCTCTTGAATAGTTATGATGAACCCATGCAAACCGTCCTGAGTGTAAAGGATGCCATAAAGCGATTCGGTTCGACGACCGCACTGGACGGCACCGATCTCGAACTCGCGAGGGGCCAATGGCTAGGCCTCCTGGGGCCCAATGGGGCGGGCAAGACCACACTCGTCAGGGCCATCGCGGGGCGAGTCAAACTCGATGGTGGCGAGATCACGCTCTTTGGAGCATCGCTCCAAGGCGATTCCAACGAAGCGGACAAGGCCAGGCAAAAGCTCGGCATCGTGCCCCAGGAAATCGCGATCTACCCCAAACTCACGGCTCGCGAAAACCTCCACGCTTTCGGAAAACTCAATGGCATTGCCGAGGACGATCTCAAGGAACGCATCGAGTGGTCGCTGGAGTGGACGGGCTTGGCCGATCGTGCCAATGAACAAACCCAGACCTACTCCGGAGGCATGAAACGACGATTGAACATCGCCTGTTCCATCCTGCACAAGCCTGAAATACTGCTGCTTGACGAACCATCGGTGGGGGTCGATCCCCAGAGTCGCCAACGCATCTGGGAGATGCTCGACCAGCTCAAGCAAGACGGCACGTCCATCCTGCTCACCACGCATGGCCTGGAAGAGGCCCAACTGGTCTGCGATTCAATCGTCATCATCGATCATGGCAAGGTCATCGCGTCGGGGACGTTCACGGAACTGCTGCAGAAGACCATCGGCACGAAACGCAAGATTCTCATCCACGCGTCCTTGGATGAGCAACAGCGGAAGGCCCTGGATTCAATCAAAGACATCCAGCTTTCGGAAGACGGCACGATCGAATGCCACGCGCAGGACATCGCCTCGGACCTTCATAACCTGCTCGATCAACTGCGCAAGGAAGGGATCGGCATCGACGACCTGCACGTGCAATCCCCTTCGCTGCAAGAAGTCTTCATTCATCTCACGGGAAGGGAGCTCCGCGAATGATCGGCACGCTCTTTCGAATCAACTGGATCAACCTCAAACGCGACAAGGTGGCGCTGGGCCTCACGTTCGTGCTGCCTGTCGTCTTCTTTTCGATTTTCGCGTTGATTTTCGGTGGCATGTCCGGGGGATCGGGCGGAGGTGGATCGAGTTCCATCCGCGTCATCGTCGTCGATGAGGACAAGACTGACGTCAGCCGAAGATTCACAGAGGCAATCGACGCGCAGGGTGCCCTGAAGATTTACACGACGCCACCTGCTACGGAGGATGTTCCTGAACCGGCACCCTACACGCGCGAGACGGCCAAGCAGACTGTACGAGGCGGGAAGTACCCCGTGGCGATCGTCATTCCCGAAGGCTTTGGTGAACAATTCGGAAACTTCGTTGGCGACCAGGCCGAGGTCGAGTTGATATATGACGCCGCGAACCCGATCGCGCTCAACACGACCGGCGGTCTTTTGCAGGCCGCATCATTCATGGCGGCTCCCGACATCCTCATGGAAGGCGGGCTCGAGCAGCTCGAACTCGCGGGAGGATTCCT
>JAPULD010000147.1 GCA_027295365.1 Planctomycetota bacterium | reverse complement strand
CTGGCCGGCCAGGCGGCCATTGCCCGCGATGCCTCGACCAGTTGGCTCAATCCCGCCGGACTCACGCGTCTCGAAGGGACGCAGGCCATGCTGGGCCTGCAGCCATTCACCCTCAACGTCGAGTTTGATCCGTCTTTCGGGACCACGACCACGGGCGGCGACGGTGGCGATGCCGGCGACTGGGCTTTAGGCGGATCGGCCTACCTGTCCCACCAACTCAACGATGACATGACCTTCGGATTCTCGGTCACGGTGCCCTGGGGCGTTGGTCTCGATTACGACAACAATTGGGTGGGCCGCTATTTCGTCACCGAAGTCGATCTGATCGTGCTCAATCTCCAACCCGCGTTGGGCGTGCGAGTGAACGACTGGTTCTCGTTCGGAGTCGGACTCGACATCCAGTACGCGGACTTTGAACAGGATATTGCCGTCAACCGACCCTTTAAGTCCGACGGCAAGGTCGGTATCAGCGGCGACAACTGGGAGGTCGGGGCGACGATCGGACTCTTGTTCGAGCCGTCCGAGACCACGCGCTTCGGTGTCCGGTATCGCACGGAGATGGATCACGATCTGAGCGGGGACTTCACGGCTCTCCAGACCCGGGACGTCTCCTCGGGCCTGACCCTGCCCCAGAGCGTGGTCGCCAGCGTGTATCACGAATTGAACGACAAGTGGGCGATCATGGGCGACGTCGGCTGGACGGACTGGAGCGCGTTCGACCGCACGGTGATCACGGTGAATTTCAACGATCCCAAGAGCGTGGAGATCGACCGGAATTTCAAGGATACCTGGAACGCGGGGCTGGGCGTGCACTACCGCCCCGATGACCGTTGGCTGCTGATGACCGGCATCTCCTATGTCAGTTCCGCAGTGGACAACGAGGACCGCACCCCCGACATTCCGGTGGATCGGCAATGGCGCTATTCGGCAGGTTTCGAATACACTTGGTCTGAAAAGATTCGGGTCGGCATGTACTACACGTACATCGACATGGGCGACAACAAGATCAACAATCGGCTCAACCCGCTCTCCGGGCGGTTGGTGGGCGATTATGGAACGGCCGAAGCGCACCTCATCGGTCTGTTCGCGTCGTTCGAGTTTTAGGTCGTCTTCCAATGTCATTTTCGATCGTCGCGATGACGAAAAAGAGGATGCAAGGGTTAGATCCAAATGTTTAAATTGAAAACAACCATGAAACAGCACCCACTCACATTCGCCCTCACCTTGACCATCGTCCCCATGTCGCTGGCCTCGCCGCCGGTCGTCACGGAGGATGATTTCGACGTGGAACGGGTGTACTCGCCCTATGCGGGTCGGGATTACGCCGACCTCGTGCTCTTTGGCGACACGCACTTTCACACGAATCTCTCTTTTGACGCCGGGCTGGTGGGCACCTCACTGGATGTCGATGCGGGCTATCGTTTCGCGCGGGGCGAAAAGGTCATCTCCAACACGGGACAACCGGTGCAGTTGATCAGGCCGCTTGATTTCCTCGTCATCACCGACCACGCCGAGTTCATCGGACTGGCCCCGATGATCCAGAGTTCCGACCCCGATCTCCTGGCCGACCCCTGGGGACGTTGGGTGCACGATCGCTTCAATGCCGGCCCCGAGGGGCGCATGGAAGCGTTCCAGAACATCATCGAGCATGGCACGGTGACCATGACCAATCCCTTCAGTTCAAACAATGCGGCGCGCAGCATCTGGATCGAATTCGTCGAAAAGGCGGAGCAGTACAATCAACCGGGTCGTTTCACCGCCATGACCGGCTTCGAGTGGTCCTCCAGCCCCGGTGGCAACAACCTCCATCGTTGCGTCATCTTTCGCGATGGCGTCGACGTGACGAAGCGAACCATTCCGTTCTCGCTCTTCGAGGGAGGCGACCCCGAGGACCTTTGGAAGTATCTGGCCTTGTATGAGGAGGAATTCGGGGGTCAGGTCCTGGCCATTCCTCACAACGGCAATCTCAGCAATGGGTTGATGTACTCCAACGTCGATTCCAAGGGGCGCAAGCTTTCCCGTGCGTACGCCGAAAATCGCATGCGTTGGGAACCGCTTATGGAGGCCACGCAGATCAAGGGTGATGAAGAGACGCATCCCATGCTGTCGCCCGATGACGAGTTCGCCGACTTCGAGACGTGGGACCGCAGCAACATCAGCGGTTCGGTTCCCAAGAAGGACGAAATGCTTCAGTACGAATATGCACGCTCGGCCCTCAAGCTTGGCCTTCAACTCGGCGCGGACCTCGGGGCCAATCCCTACAAGTTCGGCATGATCGGGGCCTCCGACACCCACACCGGGCTTTCCACCACCCGGGAGGAAAACTATTTCGGAAAGTACATGAGCACCGAGCCTTCGGCGGACCGCCACAATGGCGAGGTCATCCCCTCGACGGATCCCGCGACCCGGGTGCTGACTTCCCAGGAATCCGCCTCGGGACTGTGTGCAGTCTGGGCCCGCGAGAACACCCGGGGCGAGATATTCGACGCCCTGAAACGCAAGGAAGTCTACGCCACGACCGGCACGCGAATTCGCGTGCGGGTATTCGGGGGCTGGGACTTCGATGTTGACGACGTGAGGCAACCCGATTTCGTCGAGAAGGGATACAAGCGAGGCGTCCCCATGGGAGGCGACCTTCGAAAGGCACCCCAAGGCGGAGCGCCACGATTCATGATCCGCGCATTGCGCGACCCGGACGGCGCGAACCTCGATCGCATTCAGATCATCAAGGGGTGGCTCGATTCAAGCGGCAAGACGCACGAGCGAGTGTACGATGTTGCCGTGTCAGATGATCGAGTCATCGGCGAGGATGGTCGCTGCAGGACCCGGGTCGGAAACACCGTGAACCTGAACGAAGCGACCTACACCAACACGATCGGTGAGGCCCTGCTCGGGGCCTTCTGGCAAGATCCTGATTTCGATCCCGATGAGCACGCCTTCTACTACGTTCGCGTGATCCAGATACCCTCGCCCCGCTGGACGACGTATGACGCGGTGTTCTTCGACATCGATCGACCCGACAACGTGCCGGCCACGATCCAGGACCGTGCCTACACGTCGCCCATCTGGTATACCCCGTCAAACTGATCTGCAACAATGAAGCGAATTCTGAGCGAACCACTAGTTCATTTCATGCTCATTGGGGCCGCGCTTTTTGCGGCCTTTTCCATTGTGTCCGATCGCACCGCGCCTTCGGAGACCATGATTGTGGTCACGTCGGGCAAGATCGAGCACCTGGCCGCCATGTTCACGAGGACATGGCAACGTCCCCCGACGAAAGATGAACTTCAAGGATTGATTGATGACTTCATCCAGGAGGAGGCGGCGTACCGGGAGGGGCTGGCCCTGGGGCTCGATCGCAATGACATCATCATCCGACGTCGTATTCGCCAGAAGCTCGATTTTCTCGCGTTGGAATTCGGACCCAAGACAGAACCAAGTGATGATGAACTTGCCTCCTACCTTGCCAAACATTCGGATGGGTTTCACGTCGATTCCCGCCTCACGTTTCGCCAGGTGTTTCTCAATGCCGATGAACGTGGCGACTCGGTTCTGGCAGACGCGCGACAAGTGCTGGACACGCTTCGCAATGATCTGGCCACCGATGCAAGCACGCTCGGAGATCAGCTTTTACTTGAGCATGCGTATCGCGATATTACGAAGCGGGACATCGAGAGCCTGTTCGGGCAGCGGTTTGGCGAGGCGATTGTTCAGATCGATCCGGGCGGATGGCAGGGACCCATTGAATCCGGATATGGCGTGCATCTCGTCTTCGTCGATGAACGCAGCGAAGGTCGCTTGCCTCAACTTGATGAGATTCGTGATCAGGTCAGGCGGGAATGGGACAACGCCCGCCGACGTGAGGCGATCGAGACGTTCTATAAAGAATTGGTCGAGAAGTACGAGATTTCGATCGAGTGGCCTGAGCGTGATGAGCAGGATGACGCATGATGAGACGTTGGCTTCCTCTCATCCTGGTCCTGGTCGGGGCGATGACCTCTCGCGCGGATTCACATGAAGTACGCCCCGCGTTTCTCGAACTCAGGCAGACGACCCTTGATACATTCGAGGTCCTGTGGAAAGTGCCTTCACGAGGCGATGTTCGACTCGAGCTCTTCGTGCGCTTGCCCGAAGCGTGTGAGGTCATCGCCGAACCGCGCGGCATGTTTTCCTCTGCGGCCTCCATCACTCGCTGGACTATCAGGCATCCGCTCGCGCTGGTGGGTACGACGATTCACATCGATGGCCTGAACGCCACGCAGACAGATGTGCTCGTGCGGATCGAGTGGCTCGACGGGACGACCCAGGTCGAACGACTCATGCCCGAACGACCTTCGCTTGTGGTTCAGGCCTCGCCCAGCAGGTGGAGCCTGGCGGGGACCTACCTGATGCTGGGGGTCGAGCACATTTTGTTTGGTATTGATCATCTGCTCTTCGTACTCGCGCTTATGTTGCTCGTGAAGGGACCGAAGCGAATCGTGGGAACGATCACCGCGTTCACCATCGCGCACAGCATCACCCTTGGCCTCGCCACGTTTGGTCTCGTGCGCGTGCCGGGCCCTCCCGTCGAGGCGATCATCGCCTTGAGCATCGTCTTCGTCGCGGCGGAGATCGTTCATGGCCAGCAGGGGCGACCCGGACTCTCGGCGAAATGGCCCTGGATCGTGGCGTTCACGTTTGGCCTGCTGCATGGCCTCGGTTTCGCCGGCGCGCTGAGCGAGATCGGCTTGCCTCAACACGCGATCCCCCTGGCGTTGCTGTTCTTCAACGTCGGGGTCGAGGTGGGCCAGCTCCTGTTCATCGCCAGTGTCGCCCTCGTGGTTGTCATCGCGCGTCGAGCGTCGCTCCGAATGCCTCGTCGCGCCCAACTGGTCCCCCCTTATGCGATCGGCATCATGGCGATGTTCTGGTTCTTCCAGCGGGTCTCAGGCTTCTGATCGGGCTCGCGTTATGATCCACAGCCTGCCATGACCCAGTTCACCAATCGCCAACTCATTCCCGAATTCATGGACGAGCCTGATGCGGATCGGGCCGAACTGGATCGGTCGCTGAAATTCATCCGTCACGTCAACGCGAAGCTGGGGGGGACGAAAGCTCTCTTAGGTTATCTGAAAAAGCAGGCCCTCGACTGGCCCAAGGATCGTCCCATCCGCGTGCTCGATGTGGGCACGGGATCCGCGGACATTCCCCTGGCGGTGGCGAAGTGGGCGAAGAAGTCAGGTCACGATGTCCGAATCACCGGCATCGATTTCCATCCCACGACACTCGACCTGGCTCGGGAACACGTGGGGGATGAAGAAGCGATCGAACTGAAGCAGTGCGACGCCCTGAAGCTGATGGATCATTTCGAGCCGGGGTCGTTCGACTACGCCCACGCGGGGATGTTCCTGCATCACCTGCCCGACATCGAGGTGATGACGATGTTGCGGATCATGGATCGCCTGACCACGAGGGCGCTGATCTGGAACGATCTGATACGCAGCCTGGTGGGCAAGGTCGGTGTTCGGCTGATGGTGCTGGCTCCCGGAACTACCCCCATGGTGAAGCATGATGCGATCGTGAGCGTGGCCAAGGGGTTCAGTGTGCGCGAGGCTCGGGATCTGGCCAAGCGTGCGGACCTGCCGGGCGTGTCGGTGCGCACGCACCTGTTTCACCGCTTCACGCTCGTCAGTGGGAAGGAATCTGGAGATTAGAGCGGAGTTCATTATTCCGTAGCGTTGGGTGCCATCGATGAGCAAACTCTTGTCGAGGGGCGGGAAGCGAAGAGTTACGGAAGCGTCCCGTCCAAGGTCGGTGAATCCTACGATTCTTCGGACGAGCTCCAAAAAGAAAAACCGCGAGATTGAACATCTCGCGGTGAGTTCGTGGCAGTTCACAGGTCACATGGTCATCCGCCGATTCGGAAGACGTTGCCGGACTCGCCAGCCTTGGGATCCAGCAGGTCGGCGAGTCTCGTCTTCTGGTCCTCGGTGAGGAAGCCCTTGATGCGATTGCGGGTCTTGTCCGAAAGATCCTTGCGCTCGAAGCGGAGCTTCTCCATGGCCCGTTGGCGTTCCTGCATGGCCGAAAAGTCAAAGCCGCCGCCGCCACGTCCACCCCGACCGCCTCGTTCACCCCGGGTCTGTTCGAGCGATTCGCTGAGCTTGCGATCGACCATCTGCTGGTTGAGCTGGTCGTAGCCGCTTCGGAATTCCGTAGCGATGTCATCGAGTTGGCTTTGCTGGTGGGGGGCGAGGTCAGGCAGGTTGTACGTCGCGTCGATGGCCGCTTTGGCCGAGCCCGAATCGTTGAAGATGTCGGGGAACGAGCGGCGGTTGTAGGCGTCTCGCAATAGCATCATGGAATTGGCCGAGAGCAGGCGTTCGAGCTCGTCGAGGGTGGAACGGTTGAGACTGGTGATGGCTTGACTGATCTCGCCTCGACGCCGGCCATCCGTCTGCATGATCTCGCGCATCTCGCCCCCTCCCATGCGTGATTCCCGTCGCGAGCCGCCTTGGGTGACCACCGTGGATTCGGCCCGCATGGCATCCATGGCCTCGTTGAAACGCATTGAGGTTTTGAACGCGTCCTGGAACTGAGCCGTCATGTCAGTCTCGTATTCACTGAGTTGGGCGTCGATCAGTTTCAGTTCCTCGGATTCAAACTGCAGTTCGTCGACGAGATCCGAGAGATCCACGACATTTTCGCTTGAACCGCCCCCGCCCCCGATGGTGAAGGACATGACTCGACTACCGACCCCGCCACCGCGGCCGCCAAACATGCGGAAGCCGCCCGTATCGCGGCCCCGCGAATAGATGTCGCGTTGCCGGGCGAACCGGATGCGTTGCATGTTCGACGAGGAGTCCGAATCGTCGGGGAGGATGGTCTCGACGTCCTCGAAGAAGGTGTTGTCGAGGGCCTTGATGGCGTCGAGAGCCGAACGCCGCAGCGAATACAACTGCTCGATGTCGCCTCGGCTGGGCGAACTGACCTCGTTGGTGTCGGGATCGATCGCATACAGGGAACGGGATTTCTCCCTCACATCGTTGATGCGAGTCTCCTGAAGCTGCTCGAAGCCGTCGTGGTAGTCCTCGTGCATACTGGAGAGGATCGGCTGCATTTCCTTCGAAAGCCCCAGTTGCCTGGCGTAGCGATCGAGATCGCGCGACGAGATCGGCCCCGGCAGATAGGTGTCGAGCGTCTCTTCG
>JAPULD010000146.1 GCA_027295365.1 Planctomycetota bacterium | reverse complement strand
TTCGAGGATGCGTTCCCAGCCGCGGATGCGGTCGGCCTGGCGCTTCGAAAGCTTGATGATGCCGCTTTCGTCCTCGAGCTTTTCAAGCAGGACCTCGATGGTGTCGCCTGATTCGAGCGAGTCGAAGTCTTCGAACTCGTTCTTGTTGACCAGGCCCTCGGACTTGAGGCCGACGTCGACGACTGCGTCGTCACCCGCCTTGCCCACGATCCGGCCCTTGAGGATTTTGCCCACCTCGAGCTGCTTCATGTCCTCCTGAAGGAGGGCATCCATGTTTCCATCTGCGACTTCCATACCCATCGCCTCGCGGATGAGGCTCAGGGCTTCGGAGTCGTCGATGCCGATTTCTGCAATGAGATTGTGATTTACCATGGGGTTGAGTGATGAGTCCTGGGGTCGACGCAACGCACGTCGGCCCGAGTTGGTTGGGTTTGATGAGCACACCCGTCCCCGGGCACTTGCCGGGGCAGATTCCGTGTGGGCTCGAGCCGCTGAAATGCGGAACCGGGCAGTATATCAAGGCCCCCCGGTTCAAGCGAACGGTACGGGGGGCCTGTTTTCTCCCCCCCCTGCAGAGGGTGTCCTGGGGGGGTGCCCGACGGACCACATCTTCGTCAGGGCCAGCTCAAGAGGCGTGTGGGAGAGGCCCAGTTTTTCTTTCTGTAGGACATATTTCTCAATATCGATGAACATTATGCGTACATCGAAGAAGGGAGGAGCGCCTAACTTTATAGGAGCCTTCCTCCGAAATCAGGATGAGGATCTGATCGGACGGAGTTGTGCTGACCGGGATGGACGAGCACTGACGTCGTCATGATTCGCACGGGAGTCGCTGACGACGAATTGGACGGTCTGAAACACGAGCAAATCGTCATGGATGGCGATCACCAGCAGAGGCATGGATCCGCCGGTGGAGACGATCTCATGGGTAAGAAGCCGCAAGACAAGTTGAAGGACCAGGGCCTGATCTTCGTGTTCTCGATCATGACCTTGATGGTGGGCTCGACTGGAATATCGGCATATTTTCTAAAACCTTCTACTACTGATGATAACTGGCTAGCCTTTAATATTGCTCTCGGCATCATTCTGATTGTTGGCATCATTGCCCTGATCGGCATGTGGATGTATTACCGCCACGTAGAAGGCGGTCAATTGGCGACGCTTAAAGAGAGAATAAAAGAGCTCAAGCGTGAGAATGAACAGGAACGCGAAACCTTCGAGCGGAAAAAGAAGACAGAGATCGATGAACTGCAGAGCGATCTTGGATCGCGGGACCAGAAGATCGAGGAACTGAAAGCCCAAATCATTACGATCGAGGGGGGCCCCAAGCCGATCGAGATCATCACCAAGCGCGATTACGGCCGGCTCCTCCAGGAATGGAACGCGAGCCTGACGGAGGATGGCAAGAATCGGCCGGGCGAAGTACTCCTCTACAACATCGAACTGCAGAGCTTTCAAACCCACGAACTCATGGAGCAGACCTGGGGCGGCCTGAAGCACCTGGAGCACATCAAACGCGTGGTCCTGCTCCTCCCTCCCGAAAAGATCCGCCGCTTCGAACGCGTGGTGCGTCGGGAACGCGACCAGTTCTTCAAGGATCCCGCCAACCGGAAATTCCAGGTCTCGGAAATCCACGGCACCGAGCAGGAGTCGCCCGAGGCCCGCAAGGCGACCGAAGGCGTGGCCTTCGCCATGTATCGCTATCTGGACGAGGAACTGAACGCTTCGGCGGGCCTGCACAACAAGTCGGTGGTCTTCATGCTGGCCGAGCCCTTCTCCAAGCTCATGCCCTCCATCATCCCCGGCGATGAGTCGATGTGGTGGGACTATCACCACATCCTCTGCTTCGACGGCGATGAGAGGATCATGGACCAGACGTTCAACATCTGGCGGGAACACTTCGTCGCCAACGAGGAACGCGACATCGCCCGCAGCGGCTCGATGTCCTTGATGACGCGGGCGATCGAGCCGAGTGAACTACTGGACAGCCTCGGAACGGACGAGGACCGCAAGACCGAGTTGCTCGAGCACTTCGCGCCCCGGAAGGTGGATGAATGCGAGCCGATGTCGATCCCCACCGACGAAGGAGAAGGGAATTACAGCATCACGTACGACAACGGGCAGACCATCGAGGGCCACTATCATGGCGTCGATACGGACCAGCGTCGTCCCAAACGACCGCTGGTCTGGGTGGGCGGCTTCACCGAACGGCAAACCACCAAGCTCCCCGACCTGTTCAAGCGTCACCTCAAGCATGAAGACATCATTCAATTCTTCTATGAAGTGAGTCCCGCCCTGGAGGACATCACCCTCAGCCGTTATATGCAGGACATGCACGAAGCCCTCCGGTACGTCAACAATCAGCAGGCGGTCGTCCAGCGCGACCAACTGGTGCTGGTGGCCCGATCCATCAACGGCCTGCTCGCACCGCTCGTCGCCGCCAAAAATGACAAGGTCCTCTCCTCCTTCGCGGGAGTCATTCTGGTCGCCCCGGTCTTCGACATCTTCGATATGATCGACAATTATCGGAAAATGACCGGCAAGAGCCACGTGACGGTCGAGAAATGCTGGCGCTGCGCCCCGGGCTACAATGCGCATCTGTGGGAGGACGAGGCCGAGGGCTGGCTCGAGTTCTTCGGCCATCACGTGAACCTGACCTTGATGGCCGACATCATTCGACACGACCCTGCGACTTTCTGCCTCGACAACTTCATCGAAGCGGTGGGGAAGATCTCGCATCACTGCCCGATCTACATCCTGTCCCATCCGAATGATCCCGTCACCGGCAGCGAACGGGCCATCGCCGAGCTGAACAAGGCCACCGGCGGACTCGGCATCATCAATGACCAGAATTATGAATGCATAGAAATCGAGAGCATGCATCTGACCCCGGAGCAGGTGACCCTGCGGCAATACCCCTTCGCGGTCAAATCCGAAATTCAAACGGTTCGAAGCAAGCTCCTGGAAATCATCCAGAAAGTGGGCCTGCCGACCCTGCCTCTCGATGATCCCGACCCTGAGCCCGATGTCGTGGTTGAGGCCAGGAGTCCGGCCAGTCATGGCGAGAAAAAAAGGGCAGTCGAATAACGATTCCTGATTGAATCGTCTCCACGAAGTGAAGATGTGTTCGACCGTACGATTCGTGGGTCGGTTCCTCGGTTCCTTCGTCCAAAGTGGAGCGAGGCAACCAAGACGACCAGTTTGGACGAGAAGGGGTTTGTGATCAAACTGCCGCGGGGGGCTGGATTGGGGGGCCATCGGTGAATGATGAGTTGTGTCCCGGACCGCTCAAGGTTCGCCTCATTCGCAGGAACCCGATCGCACCCATAATGCTCAGGATCAGGCAGGGGGCGAATACCCAGACGCCCCAGCCTGGATGTGTCCATTCAAGGATCTCATAGATACAGACTCCGATGATGGGTACGAGCATCCCCCTGATGCCGGTCAGCGTGACGTGGACGCCCATGTACTGGGATGCCTTCTCGACGGGGGCGAAGTCATGATGGCCAAGATTCCAGCCCAAGATGCCTCCGCCAAAGGCGATACCCCGGAGAATGGCCGAGAACCAGAGCAACCAGGTCAGGTGAAACACTGAAGCGGTGAGCATGAAGGCATTGGCCAGCACGAACGACCAGCCGTGATAAGCCCTGAATTCAATGATGTGCACCTTGTCGAGGAGTCTCGACCAGATGGGGATGCTGAAAGGCATGAGCATGAAGGGAATGGTCGAAGTGATCAACACCGACGTGAGCGGCGAGAGCGAAAATTGCTCTTTCAACACGATCACCATGGGGGCCATGATCATCAGGTTGCCCGATCCGAAGATGAACATGTTGGTCATGTACCGTCGAAAATTGGTGTCCTCGATCAGGATGCGATGGAAAATCAATGGATTGACCCGCGAGCGTCCATCAAGGCCATGGGCGTTTTCAGCCAACAGCAGGGCTTTGTGCCTGCGGACACGCATGCCCTTGTAGACCCAGGCTCCGATCAGGCCAATGAAGCTAATGAAGGGGTAGAGAATGCGAAAGGCGTCGTCGTGCAGGTCGATGGCCAATCCGATGCTCAGGCTCGTGAGCGTGATGAGGATGGTCTGGATGGTCGTGATTTTGCCGGCCATTTTGGCGCGGATCTCGCGAGGGTAATTCGCCTGCCAGACCGTCGAGCGCAATGTGACCACGCCCGACCAGCACAATCGAGCCCCGACGGCCCCCAGGGTCATCAACATCAGCCCCACCGGGGAACGGGGGGCGAATGCGATCAGGATGATGAAGAGCATCGCCAGTGATTGCATGACCACCAGAAAACGGATCTTGTCCCGACCTTGGCTGAGCCCGGCCCAGAAAAAGCTGATGATGTTGGCAAAAGCAGGAGCCCCCGCGAGAATGGCCACCGTAAGGTTGAGCATTCTGGGTGACACGACCCCTTCAAAGAGGTATTTGGCGATGACCCCCGTGACGCCACCTTCGACCGCAGCCACCCCCAAAGATAGGCACGCCCAGGCCACAGCCTCTCGGCTGTAATGCCCTCGGGCCATCGTCGGTATGGAGCGGGGAAGAAACGATGTGAGCACTCGGGTAATTGACGTGATGGTGGTTTTGACCGGACTCACGGGCAAGCTTTGGCGCGTGGTATTGGCCGGGCAAGTCGCGGCATGGCATTGCCAGCAAAAAACACCCCGGAATGGCAATTCAGGGGTGTTCTATGAGTCGAGGTGTTGAATGCGATCAGTCGCTTACCAGGGACTACCCGTCAAGCTGAACGCTGGCATGGGAGTCAGGCGGCTTGGGTTGTTGGTATAGAACACGCGTCCCCAGTCGTCGGAATACATGCGAAGATTCAAATTGTTCACGATGGCAAGGTTGTTCTTGACATCGGAAGGACGTTCATGCAGCCCTTGAAGCTCTGGGGACAAATTCGCATACAGAGAGGATTGAGGGTCCGATTCGCAGCCGGTGAGGATCGCGGCAAGCATGAGAGCCGACATGGACACTGATTTGATTTGCATGAGAAGAGCCTCTGAAAATGAAAAACTCAGGCGTTCGCCCTTAAGAAATACCATCGGGTTGAGACTGTGTCAATAAACTCGTAACTATCTTCTGAGACTGATTTTGGTGAGTTTGCCCAGTTTATGACCCTCCCCGGGCGGTCTTTGGTGGCATACTGTTCCCAGAGCGGCTTCGGATCCCTTCGGGTTCGCTCTCTGCGGCGAAGATATTTGCTCGTTCCTATAGAACTCTAAGGGATCGCTTGTCTCCGGCGATGGTCAAGCCTCCATGAGTGGAAGGCCGGGACCGAGGGTCAGCGAGCCCACGTCGCCTTAGGGTTCGAGCAAAACTCACCGCAGGCAAGGTCGGCTTCTCAAGCCGATCGGGTCATAGTGCCCGGGTTGACCCGGCGGGATCCGAAGCCGCGTACAGCTGCTCGCAGATATGTTTTGTTGGTCGGCCGGAAGCGAAGCTTGACAGGACGATACGTTGGGCTTCAGTTGGGTGATACCAAGTCCATAATTTTGAGGCCATTGACGAGCGTGCACGAATGACGGTTTCGTCCTTGGTCTTGAAGCAGTACTGCATGGTTGTTTTTGGATTGTTGTGACCTATGGATACAGATAATTCTCGTCCCATCTTCGATCTGTCTCACATATCAGGCCCACAGACGAGGCGATTGGTGAAAGCGTTGTTGCATGAGGTGAAAGATTCATCTGACTGCGACGGTGAGATTCCCAATCAGATTGACGAGTACATGATCGAGAAATGCCTCGGCATAGGGGCCAGTGGTTCTGTCTACCTGGCCGTGCGTGAAGGGTCGGAGCGTCGCGTGGCGGTGAAGCTGATGCATGCCGTGATCGACCAGGAGTCGAGGGCCAAGCGAGCCTGGCGGGAACTGGAACTGCTGGAGCAGTTGCATCTTCCGGGCTTCCCCCACGTCTACGACTATGGACTGGATCATGGGCGTCTGTTCATCGTCTCCGATTACGTGGCCGGAAAACCCTTGCTTCGGTATTGCCTCGATCACGATCTGGACGGTGAAGCGAGGGTCCGCCTGCTCATCAAGGTGGCCCGGAAGCTGCAGACCTTGCACGAGCATGGCGTGATTCATCGCGACCTCAAGCCTTCCAACGTG
>JAPULD010000145.1 GCA_027295365.1 Planctomycetota bacterium | reverse complement strand
CCGCCAGCAGGAGGACATTCAGCACCAACAAGCCACGCAAGCTGGTATTCGATTCGCGAGGTGGTGCGCTGTTCGATGTGTGTTCAGGCATGTGCAATTTCCTCTTTCTTCGTCTGCAGCCGATTGGGCGAATTCGGCGGTGGAAAATCATGTCAACCTTGATCCATCGTTCAATCCTGATGCCCTCGCTTTGAGGGGATCATGCTCACGAGCACGACAATGAAACCCAAAACGATCATCGGGACCATCCCCATCCAGGCCTTGGGGGCGTTGCGAATGACCGGGGTCGGAGCCACCTGTGCCAAAACCTCAATCGGAAAAGCGAGCATCAGAGCGACAAAGAGACTGAACGGATTTTTAAGTAAAGTGATCACGTGCTTCATCATGGTCAGGATAAGGATGCTCATCGACTCCGGCAAGGCAAATCGTCAGTCCCGGTCTGCCTTACCGTGAATGGTCGGCTGATTTTATCAAAAATAAGTCGAGGAATATGCACGGTTCGCCATTTTGGCGATCGCAGCACCATTTCCCGCTCATAATCATCCAGCATGACCTCACGCAGGGCATACCACCGATCGCCATAACTGAAGACCTCCTCGAAAAGCACATCAGGCGGTTGCTGCCGAAGGCAGTACGCAAAGACGAAAACCGCCTTGAAATCCGAGCCGAACAGCCTTTGCCATTCAAGGAGCCCATCGACATCCTCCCGGGTCACCCAGCTTTCCAGGCGGCGATTCGAGATCGAGGACGCAGACGTGACGGAGCCGAATTGACGCCCCTTGATGTCCACGAGGAGATTCATTTTGGGCTGATAGACCACGAAATCGAAGGATTTAAGCGACGATTCGGGCAAGGCAACCCCGTCGAGTGTCCGGGCTGGCAACAGCGTTTTTTTCGCTTCATCGACCACGACATAGGGCACGCGATTGGCGCGAAGGTAATGTTCGAACGCCTGTTCGTAGTGAAATCGACGCTGGGCCATGCGGATGACTCCCGAAAGAGGCGGAAGAGACATCGACAATGGCAGTATACCTCATCCCCGGAGTCCTATGGAGGATTACCGCAGTTGGGCCGAATCCTTGGCTCCCAACGATTGGTAGATCTTCTTCGTGGCATCGGATTGGTTGAGCGTATAGAAATGGATGCCGCTCACTCGCTGATCCAGCAGATCGCGGCATTGTTCGGTGGCATGTTGGATCCCGATTTGCCGCACCGACTCCGGATCGTCCTGACGACGATAAAGGCCGCGCAGCAGTTTGGCGGGAAATTTCGTCCCCGCCGCAAGTTCACTCATGCGTTTCATGCCGGCGATCGAGGTGATGGGCATGATGCCCGCGACCAGCGGGACGTTGATTCCCGCCAGATCGCACCGCTCGGACCAGTCGTAGAACTCCGCATTGTCGAAGAACATCTGCGTGCACACGTAATCCGCCCCGGACTCCACCTTCGCCTTGAGGTGATCCATCTGCACCAGGCGATTCGGGGTCTTGGGATGGCCTTCGGGAAAACCCGCGACGCCAATGCCAAATCCACGGGGGTCGGAATGACGCCCTGATTCGTTGTAGCCCTTGATGAATCGTACGAGGTCGGCCGCGTAATCGAATTCATCCAACGCCGGGTCGTACTCATTCATGCTCTTGGGCAAATCCCCCTTCAAGGCCAGGATATTGCTGATGCCGGCCTTGGCATATCGATCAATGATCTGCTCGACCTCGTCGCGTCGATGGGCGACACAGGTCAGGTGAGGGATCGGATCAAACGACGTCTCCTCATGAAGTCGAACGACAAGATCATGCGTGTGCTGCCTCGTCGATCCTCCCGCGCCATAGGTCACGGAGACGAAGCTGGGCCTCAGCGATTCAAAATCCGCGATCCGATTGAACAAACGACCCCAGGCTTCTTCTGTCCCGGGAGGAAAGAACTCGAAGCTGATGGTGGTCGTGTCCCGTTTGAAAATGTCGGCAATATGCATGGGAGGGACATGGTACGCCCTGGCGCATGATTTCGCCGCCACAGACGCCCATGAGTTTGCTGTTACACTGAGGCTCCCCCCTTCGAAGGCCATACTGATTATGCCGATCAAGCCCAAGATTCCGCGCCCCACCGTCAAGCGATTGAGTCTGTACTTGCGCCATCTTGAATCGCTGGCCGCCCTGGATCAACCCACCATCAGTTCCAAGCAACTCGGGGCCGCTCTGAGCCTTACGGATGCTCAGGTCCGCAAGGATCTCGCCTATTTCGGGCAATTCGGGCACCCGGGAGTCGGCTACAGGGTCGATGACCTGATCGGGCAGCTCCGCAAGATTTTTGGCACCGACAAGATGTGGAACGCGGCCATCATCGGGGCTGGCAACATCGGTCGCGCCCTTCTGGCTTACGACCGGTTTGGCCAGAAAAATTTCGAGATCGTCGCGGTTTTCGACAATGATCCGAACGTGATGGGCACTGTCATCGAGAATCTCAAGGTCAAGCCCATGAAGGACCTCGCCAAGCTCATCCGTGAGCGCGAGGTGAAGTTGGGCATCATCGCGGTTCCGGGCGAAGCCGCCCAGGACGTAGCGGATCAGCTCATCAATGCAGGGGTTTTGGGCATCCTCAACTTCGCCCCGGTCCGCCTGGATGTTCACGATGCCGTCAGCGTCAACAGCGTGGACTTCTCCGTCGCGCTTGAACAGCTTGCATTCCAGGTGTCATTGGGCGTCGTGGGTTCGCTGGACGAAGATCGGACTCCCTAGCCGACCTTTGATCAATCGATTTTCTCGGCATCCGTGATGGCGGGCGGACCGAAGATCGCCGACCCGATGCGGACGATATTGGAGCCGCATTCGATGGCGGTTTCAAAGTCCGAGGACCTTCCCATCGAAAGCAGGTTGAAATTCTCGCCCGCCACGCCTGATTTGTGGATTTCCTCAAACAACTCGCGGCACCGATCAAACGTCAATCTGGCCGAATCGGCATTCTTGTCGAGCGGGGCCATCGTCATGAGCCCCCGCACCTTGATATTCATCATGGTGTCGATCTGATCAATGAGGTGGTGG
Organism: Planctomycetota bacterium; assembly: GCA_027295365.1. Taxonomy (GTDB): domain Bacteria; phylum Planctomycetota; class Phycisphaerae; order Phycisphaerales; family SM1A02; genus JADFSH01. Next base: position 1,483 of record JAPULD010000145.1, on the reverse strand, counting down.
CAAGCGGCCGGAGCGACGCCTTGCTTGGTCTTCTCTCCTGAAGCATTGACCTGGATCAGAATTTCGATGGTGCCATCTAGCCGGCCCGCCGCCGTCTGGACTTCTTCGGCCAGCCTCAGCGAATCAACGCTGTGAGTGATTCGGACGAGGGGCAGCACCTTGCGCACTTTGTTGCGTTGCAATGACCCGATCATGTGCCAGCGAATCGACTGAGGCACCTTGGCCATCTTGGTCGTGCTCAACTGCTTGGCTCGCTCGAGGAATTCATCCACCTGAGCCGCTCGTTGGACGAGTTGCTGAACCCGGTTCTCTCCCAGATCGACGTGGCCAAACTGAATGAGGTCCCGAATCTGATCAAATGAGGCGTTCTTGGTGACAGCGACGAGAATAATGTCCTTGTTGCGGCGTCCTGATCGCTGAACCGCCTCGTCGATACGCTGTTGTACTGATTCATATCGCGATTTCAGCGTGGCGTCAGACGTGTTTGTAGTGTCCAGACTCGTCGTAGTGGTCATGGAATGAGCATAGGCCCCACCGGCATGGCCCACAAGGAACGGAAGGCTTTCAACGACAATTCTCGCAATCCGAGGGCGAAATAGTCCCAGACCCACTGCCGACTACAATGCGCGCCCATGGCTGATCGAACTTCATCCACAACTCCGGTCGTACTCATCATCCGGGATGGATGGGGCCAGAACCCCAATCCTGAGCATCGAAAATTCAATGCCATCACACTGGCGAAAACACCCTTCGACGAGAAGTTGCGTCGGGAATGGCCTTCCACCCTGATTCGGACCTGTGGGGAAGATGTGGGGTTGCCGCTCGGCGTCATGGGCAACTCTGAAGTTGGGCACCAGAACATCGGGGCGGGACGTATCGTCAATCAGGAGCTTTTACGAATTCGCCAAGCGATCCACGAGGGCTCATTCTTTGAAAACCCTGCTCTCGGGGAAGCCATCGAGCACGCAAAGAAGAACAATCGAGCCTTGCATCTCATGGGTCTCGTGAGCGATGGGCAAGTTCACAGCGATCTGGAGCACTTACTTGCGCTCATCGATATGGCGGCCCACGTTGACTTCCCCCCGGATCGGCTTTTCCTTCACGCCTTCACCGATGGACGCGATACGAGCCCCTTTACCGGCAAGGAATTCCTTCATCGTGTCCAGCGTCACATGAAAACCAAAGGCCTGGGTCGCATCGCCAGCATTTGCGGTCGCTATTTCGCGATGGATCGTGATCATCGCTGGCAACGAGTCGCTCAGGCGTATCGCTGCCTCACCGGAAAAAACGTCGAGCATCCCCTTCTGAATGACCATGATGGCGGATGCAAGTCATCCCCTGATGCCGATCTTGTCATCCAGCGCTATTACGATGAACCATCCGACGAGAACTGTCGAGGCGATGAGTTCATCCTGCCTACGCAAATCGTTGACGAAGATGGTCGCCCTATCGGGCTCATTCAGGACGACGATGCCGTCATCTT
>JAPULD010000144.1 GCA_027295365.1 Planctomycetota bacterium | reverse complement strand
GATTGCCCTGAGTGAGTATGGATCCTGTACTCTCGGATCATTCTCTTTGTGGTCATTGACGATTTGCGAGCCGGCCAGCCGCTCACGCATCAGCCTCGCCACATCCTGCTGGCCCACCTGATTCCTCGCCTTGTGCAATCTCGCATCAAATGGCCCATCGCTTGCCCGGCAGGCATCCACCGCCATCGCCGCCCCGGTCAGGGCTGCGTCTTGCAGTCGTGCGATATCACACAGGGCCAGCGTACCGATCGAGGTCATCAAGTGGGTGCCATTGAGCAGGGCAAGTCCCTCCTTGGCCACGGGATTGATCGGCTCGAGACCCGCCTTCTTCAGGGCCTTTCCCCCTGACATTGATTCATCCTGATACATCGCATCGCCTTCGCCCAACAGGACCAACGCCGCATGGGCTAGGGGAGCAAGATCGCCCGAGGCCCCGACCGACCCTCGGGAAGGCACGATGGGGGTGACGCCTTTGTTCAGTAGATCGACGATTCGATGGACAAGTTCGGTTCGTACCCCCGAATGCCCACGGCACAAGCTCGCGGCGAGGATCAACAACATGCCCCGGACCACCTCGACAGGCAGGGGATCGCCCACCCCCGCCGCGTGGGAGCGGATGATGTTTTTCTGGACCTCGCGCACGTTGTCGGGTTCGATTCGAACTTGGGAAAGCGAGCCGAACCCGGTGTTGAGCCCGTAATAGGGCTGGTCGCTGGATGCGAGTCGATCGACATGGGCCCGGGCCTGTTCGATGCGTAGGATCGCGGAATCCGCAATTTGAACGCTGGCTCCATGCCTGGCCACGGCTTCGACCGTTTCGAGGGGAAGGGGCGAGCCGTCAAGTTGGATCGAATCGATGGTCATAGAAGGAACAATACCCCAAACGCTACAGCGGGGCGGGTGATCGAGCCGATGGCCATGCGGTTGTCAAGAAACTCCTGAGCGTGTAGGAATAGCCCCCGGAATGACCCCCGCAACTCCCGGAACCCCCGGAACACACCCCATGATCGAGATGATTCGCCATTGGACGATATTGCTGATCGGCTTGACCCTGACCGGGTTGATCTGTGCCTGGGCTCTGCCCTTCGCCACCTCGCCTCGGGGGGGCGTGGCCCCTTCGTTGTTTTTGGCCGACGCTCCGGTCATGGCGACGATCACGCTCGTGCTGGCCCTGGCCCTGGCCATGCTGGTTTCGCTGGGAGTTGGGCGATTGACGAACTCCGCGGTCGGGCTCTTCGTCATGGGCTGGGGGGTGTCGATTTTCGCGATGAGGACGGACACGGTTCACGAGGTGATGCTGTCGGTGGAAAGCAACCTCGTCATCCTGGGCATCGAGACGCTGTTCTGGGCCATGATCGTGCTGGTGTTGACGCTGGTGATGTTCAAGATCGCGGGACCATTCAAGGATATTCATCCCCGGGAATTCGAGACGCCTCCCGATCCTCTGCGCAGCCCCGACGCGATCAAGTGCGCCATGGCAGGGCTGGTCATGATTCCCATCGTGCTGCTCATCGCCCAGTCTCCCTCGAAAGGCCAGGTACTGATGGCGGTTTTTACGGGGGGGATGATGGCGGGTCTCATCGGGCGTCTGGTCTCGCCGCACGTACAACCAAAGCTGATCTTCATGACGCCCATCGTGGCTGGGGCGGTTGGCCAGTTCATCGGGCTCATCCAGATGAGCCGGCAAGGCCTGAACATGAGCGAGACGTTCGTGGCCCAGGCGATTCCGACGTTGAGTCTGCCCATGCCGATCGATTACGCCGGGGCATCATTGATGGGCGTGGCGATGGGGGTGGGCTGGGCGCGATCGTTTTTGCATCATGAGGAAGAGGAAGATGAAAAGAAGGCGGGGGCGGGAAAGCAGACCGCGTCAGTGTAATCGAGCGCGGGTGGTATTCGCGTGAGGCTTGAATCGGAACCTGACAGAATTGTTGTCAAATCTTTCTCAAGATTCATGGAATAGTCGCGGTCAACGGATGTCCAAGCAATATGACTTTTGAATGTGTTGGTTCAGAATTCAAACAGGCTTGGCCCAAAAGGTCAGCACTCAGGAAGTTGTTTAGCATGACCCTCGTGCTGTATCTACTTCTCGGTAGTACTGGCTGTTATTCGTATAGACAGGTTGAGGTTCGGGTTATTGATGGATCATCACGTGAACCATTGTCAGGCATTGAAGTAGTCCCGATTTACAATACGGTTTTAGAGTTCTTTCCGCCCGATCGCACAACTGACGTTACCGATTCGAAAGGCATTGCACGATTGCGTGTTTGCTACAATTACAAAACGAAATACGCCGGATTGTATTTTCGAGCAGATGGATATTTGGTCGATCAAGACAGGCCGCGTTCGTATTTTATCTTATCTGTTGATCAATTGCGATTAGCAATAGATGACTTCCACATCGAAGTCGAGTTGCTTTCATTCGAGGACTATTACTTCAAATATCCATTGCCTGGCTAGGTGTACTTGATTGCATATGGCGGGTGGCAGTGGTATGCGCTTCGCTGACCTCTGGGATTCAAAACTTCGACCTCATACCGGGGTATAGCGGATCTTTACCCCGGCCACCCATGTGGAGCGCTCGATAGCTGGATGACCCATCGTGAAATGGTGACCCCGATCGAGGCATGCATTGCCCCTTTCCCCGGGGGGACCTACCATCGGCGATTCAGGGAATGCCGCCTAATCGCAGGCCATTCCAACTCCTTTTCGTCCCTCAACCCAAAGGCGAGATGTGGCCAGACTGCATGAATATCAGGGCAAGGCTCTGCTCAAGGAGCAGGGGATCGAAGTTCCCGAAGGCCGCGCGGTACGGACTCCCGAAGAGGCGGCGGACGTCGCTCGGGAACTCAATGGCCCCGTCGTCCTCAAGGTTCAGGCCTGGACAACTTCCCGCAAGGCTCAGGGGGGCGTCGTCTTCGTCGATTCTCCCGAGGAAGCCCAGACCCATGCGGCGAATCTCCTGGGGATGACGTTTGGCAACTTTCCCGTCACGGAAGTCCTCGTCGAGCAGATCATCGACATCAAGAACGAACTGTTCGTCTCCCTCTCCATCGACGATGCGGCTCAGGCCCCGATCCTGCTCCTGGATTTCCAGGGTGGTTCAGGCATCGAAGAACGTGCCGACCAGGTCGTGCGGATGCCCATCGACGTGATCGATGGTCTTTCGTTAGACGATCTGCGGAATCATCTGCAGGCTTCAACGATCGAAGCGTCGTTTCACGACGATCTCGTCAAGGCCATCCAGGGCATCTGCGAGATCGCGAAGAAATACGAAGCACGATCTGTCGAAGTCAATCCCCTGGTGACGACGAACGATGGACGCGTGGTCGCCGCGGATTGCCGCCTGACCATCGACGACTACGCGGTGTTCCGGCATCCCGAACTTGGCATCGAGATCGCCCGGGAACTTGATCACCCGGCGACGGAACTCGAACGACTCGCTTACGACCTGGAACAAGCCGATCACCGGGGTACGTTCTACTTCGCGCAGCTTCCCACGGCCGGGGCTGAAAATACAAATGGCATCATCGGTTTTCATGGCGCAGGCGGTGGTGGTTCCATGATGTCCATGGACGCCGTCACCAACGTTGGCTTCACGCTGGCGAATTTCTGCGACACATCCGGCAACCCATCCGCGGCCAAGGTCTACCGGGCCGCCCGGGTGATTCTCGCCCAGCCCGATCTCGTGGGTTATTTCGGCTCGGGCAGTGGCGTCGCCAGCCAGGAACAATTCTGGTCGGCCTATGGCCTTGCCAAGGCGTTCATCGAGATGAACATTGAGATCCCCGTCGTCGTGCGACTGGGAGGCAACTCCGAAGACCGGGCGGTGGACATTCTTCACGACGCCTGTGCCGATCTGCCCGCGACCATCGAAGGCTACAAGAAGGATGACACGCCCCAGGCTTGTGCAGAGCGTTTCAAGACGCTGGTCGAGCAAGCCGGGGCCAGCAACGCGACGATGTCGCGCAGCGTGCCTGATTTCGTTGGCTGCTCCGATGCCTATTCCTTCGAGATCGAAGGAGGCCAGGTCTGGATCGATCACGAAGCCTGCGATGCCAATTCAGCCCAACAGATCGTCGATCTCAGCAATGATCTGCTGAAACTTGATGACGAAGGCAAACCCGTCCTCGCCATCTCAGACGATGACATCGCCAAGAAAGATTCCGAGCTCATCGCGTTGGAAATAGAAACTCGAAGGGCTGGAATCCCATATGTCTTTGTTGATCTGGCGATAGTCGGGTTGGATTGAGTTTCACCAAGCCTTGGCGGACAGGCTCCGGCACGAAGGGGGCAGAAGAGGAACAGAGGTGGTTGGAGTTGACGCCTAGCATCGGCAAAATATCGCCTTAGTCGAGTTCATGCTATCATTGCGTTCATGGGGCAAGAACCGGATTTTCCCGAAACACCATTGGCCGGATTGAGTCGACGTTGGTGGCTTATCAGCCTCGGTGTGGCGATCGCGATGATGATTGGTACATCGCTGCTTCTCTGGCTACCGCAGTGGCCCGGCACGCTCATCTTTTTCGTCGCCTTGCTTGCCTTTGGGCTCACTTCCCGCTGGCATCCCGCATTCTGGTATCGTCGAATGGCCGGCGCATCATTCGGGGCATCCGTCGTCAGTGGCGTGGTTCCATCAATCGACGTGACCGTAATTAAGGCGGATGGTTCGTTTGGATCCTTTGTTACGGAGAATGCGGCGTGGCTAATCCCAAGCTTCGTTACGATGACGATTGTCTTTGCCGTGCTTGATTACCTCACCCACCATCAACGCCGCGGGAGCGTTCTTTCCCCCGTCAACATTTCCGGATGCGGATGCACACCACACATCATCATCAACGTCAACCTGAGTTTGATTGTTCTTGCGACCCTGACCGTAGTGATCCTGCGGCCACTTGGACCTTTCAATATCGCCGGAGACCCGAACATCACAGCGAAGATCGAAGACGCGGGTGAGTGGATTGTCCGAATCGGCACATTGCCTGGTGCTACGGTATTGGTTGTGGTGTTTTTAGCAGCAAATCTCCTCTCGCGAAGTTCGCGCGAGCAGTCAACGCAGGTCAAGAAGAGCAAGATCGGAACCCTTTCAACTGCGGGAGATGCGGCGGGCCAGTCGGTGATCAAAACCGGCGATCATTCGCCGGTGACCGTCCAGGCGGGAGTCAGTGAACACGCTGCACTCGACACGATTACGTCTCAGGCGAAAGAGATCCAACGCTTGCAGACCCAACTCGAAACGGCGCTAGCCGACAAACCGTCCGTGGGTGAAGACCCGACCGTGGCCAACCTGTCGGAGGATCAGCGACTACTCGTCGAGAAAGCGCTCGAAAGCGGCGATGCGGAGACGAAGGCGAAGGCCGCGGTTCTCGCTCGCGATTTCGAAGCGGCGGACAAATACCTAAGTGCAGCCATGACACCCGTACTCGAAAAGGCATTCGAACTCTTCACGCTGGAGGGTGATCGATACTATTACGCGGGTGAGTTCGACCGATCGATCGATCCGTACGAATCCGCTCATCGGCTTGCACCCGATTCTGGCGTGGCCCGGCACAACTTGGCGCTCGCATTCGCGCAAACTCAGGTGGCCGATGCCGGCGAGAATCTTGAGCGTGCGATCGACCTGTATCGGAAATTGCTCAAGGAACACACACGCGAGCGTGTGCCGCTGGATTGGGCGATGATGCAGAACAATCTCGGCACCACGTTGATGAGACTGGGCGAGCGTGAATCTGGAACCGAGCGTCTGGAGGAGGCGGTGGTCGCCTTCCGCGATGCCCGGGAAGAACGCACCCGCGAGCGTGTGCCGCTGGATTGGGCGACGACGCAAAACAACCTCGGCGCCGCGTTGATGAGACTGGGCGAGCGTGAATCTGGAACCGAGCGTTTGGAGGAGGCAGTGGCCGCATACTGTAAAGCTCTGGAGGAACGAACCCGCGAACGTGTGCCGCTAAATTGGGCGGCGACGCAGAACAACCTCGGCAACGCGTTGTTGAGACTGGGCGAGCGTGAATCTGGAACCGAGCGTATGGAGGAGGCGGTGGCCGCCTACCGCGAAGCTCTGGTGGAACGCACCCGCGAATGTGTGCCGCTGGATTGGGCGATGACGCAGAACAACCTCGGTAACGCGTTGTCGAGTCTGGGCGAGCGTGAATCTGGAACCGGGCGTCTGGGTGAGGCGGTGGCCGCCTACCGCGAATCTCTGGAGGAACACACACGCGAGCGTGTGCCGCTGGATTGGGCGATGACGCAGAACAACCTCGGCACCGCGTTGATGAGTCTGGGCGAGCGTGAATCCGGAACCGAGCGTTGGGAGGAGGCGTTGGCCGCCTACCGCGAAGCTCTGGAGGAACGCACCCGCGAGCGTGTGCCGCTGGATTGGGCGAGGACGCAGAGCAACCTCGGCGCCGCCCTGTCGAGCCTGGGCGATCGTGAATCGGGAACCTGGCGTCTGGAGGAGGCGGTGGCCGCCTTCAAAAAAGCGATGGAGGTATTTCAGGATTCAAGCACGACTCTTTATTTTGATCACACAAATCGACAACTGGAAGCCGCGCAGAATCTTCTCAAGGAGAGAAGTACAGACCAATAGAAAACGGTAAAAAGATAATTGCAGAACGGACGGGTTTGAATAAAGGCTTCGGGACACAATGAAACCCTACCAAATACGTCGTCGTCTTTCCGAATCGAGACGCTAGGATGATGGCTTTCAGCGAATTGAACCCATGGCCATCCTCATCGATCAAACAAAACGCGTCCTCGTCCAGGGCATCACGGGTCGCGAAGGCCGAGCCCGCACCACCCTCATGCGCGAGTTCGGCACCAACGTCGTCGCAGGCTGCACCCCCGGAAAGGGGGGGCAGGATGTCGAGGGCGTGCCCGTCTTCGACAATGTTGCCGAAGCGATGGAGGCTTCCATTGCATCCGGGGGCGGGGGTGGTCCCATTGACATCAGTGTCGTCTTCGTCCCGGCGAGACTCGTCAAGCACGCGGCAATTGAGGCGATCGAAGCTGGCGTCAAGCTCATTGTCCTCGTTCCCGATCGCGTCCCCCTCTGGGATGCGATGGCGATCGCCAAATGCGCCAAGGAGCACGGTGCGAATTTCACGGGTCCCAACACACTGGGCGTGATCAGCCCCGGCAAGGGCGTGCTGGGCATGATTGGCGGCCGCGCTGATTCCGCCAGGCAGTGGTTCAATACTCCCGGAACCGGGGACCTGGGAACCGTGGGCGTTATTTCGCGTTCGGGGGGCATGACCAGTTCGTGTGGTTACTACCTCAGCCGGGCGGGCGTCGATCTGTCCACGCTGGTGCACGTGGGGGGCGACAGCGTGATCGGCCTGCCCATTCCCCACATCGCGCAGATGTTTCAGGATGATGACGAGACCGATGCGATCGTGATATTCGGCGAGATCGGCGGCTCCCAGGAAGAGCGACTCGCCGACTTGATGGCCTCGGGGAAAGTCACGAAACCCGTCATCGCCTATATCGGGGGCAAGGCGGCCAAAGAAGGCACGCGATTCAGCCATGCCGGTGCGATCATCGAGGGGGGACGTGGAACACATGAAGGCAAAGTGCAGGCCCTGCGCGATGCGGGAGCGACGGTGGTTGAAGGATTTGGCGATCTGCCTCAGGCCACGGTTGAAGCACTTGCCATGTTGACCAAAGCGAACGAGACTGCCACGACATGAGTGACG